>JAFDCA010000519.1 GCA_019313025.1 Deltaproteobacteria bacterium | reverse complement strand
TGTCTCGTAGGTGTTTTCAAAATGTACCCCTTCGATTTCTGCTCCATTAACATTGGGTGTTACACCATTCAATGTTATTATTACAATTAATGCTGTAAAATAAATTATGTTTTTCATGAGTGTTTCCTTAAAGAGTTTTTGTTTCTAAAAAATCAATATTTCTTGAAATTCATAGAATTTTTAAGCTAAAAATACTCACGCCTAAGGAATATTCAATGGGGAAAAAGAAGGTGCATGGTAATAGGTAATACCTATCATTTTTTTAACCTAATAACGACCCAAGTTTAAAACCCGAATACGGCCCAAAAGCCTTTAAAAATTTTCTCGGCCGGCTATGCTTCATTGATGTTGCTGGAAACAAAGAATCTAAAACTTGAGTAAATAACTATTGATTAATAGTTTTTTTCTATCTTAAACTACTTAATCCACACACATTGATTAGCGATACAAAATGCTACTAGTGCTTAATAAACAATCATTGAAATATTTCCACAATACCAGACAGTTCTGAATAGTTAATAAATTTTAACTATAGTAAGAAAGATACGTTCCCCTCCGGTGGAGCCATAAGGGTGACAGAATGAATATTATCTTCTACTTAAAACTTTATGCATTGACTGTACCGATATTTTTTGCCATTGACATTATCTGGCTGGGATTTGTTGCAAAAAAGTTTTATCGAAACAATCTTGGTTTTATACTTAGTCCGGATGTGAACTGGTTGGCGGCAATCAGTTTTTATTCGCTGTACATTTTAGGTATTCTTATTTTTGCTGTTGTGCCGGCCTTAGAAAAAGATTCATTGGGAAAAGCCCTCTTGAGGGGCAGTTTATACGGTTTTTTCACTTACGCAACATACGATTTGACAAATATGGCCACCATAAAAAATTGGCCGCTAAAGGTTGTCATGGTGGATATTTTGTGGGGCGTTTTTCTCTGTTCCACAGTCGCTTCGATAAGTTTTTTCATTGGAAAATGGGTCTTGTAAAAGATGATGGTAAAAAAATGGAAAAAATTCTAAAGATTTTAACTGGATTTCTGATGTTTTTTATGATCTTAGGGGGATGTTCCGAGAACCCTACGAAACGTAACGATGGTGAATCATCAGCATTTTTGGATTGCCCGGATACGCCCAATTGCGTGTCGTCATTAGCAAAAAACCCAAAATACCGAGTTGAACACTTTAAGTTAAAAAAAGGTCTTAAGACAAGCTGGGACATTGTTCAACAAGCTGTTCTCCTACTTCCCAGAACTAAAATAGTTTCAGCAGATAACAACAACATTCATGCAGAATGCAGGAGTATTATCTTTCGATTTGTTGATGATCTTTCGCTCCATTTAACCACCTCTAAGGGTATTATTCACATTCGTTCGATCTCCAGAACCGGTTATTCAGACCTTGGTGTTAACCGTCGTCGTGTCGAAAACTTAAGGAAACAACTCAAATCAAAAGACATCATCGAATAACTTTTTCATTATTTGAATACTCTGTAACAATTTCGCGTAAGATATACAGGTGGTTGAGATCCAGACCGGTAGGGGTATTGTAATCACGACGTGTTCCTGAGATAATGAAAAAGAGCGATGTTCTTATATCCGACTATTTCAGAGGTTGTTTCCATATCAGCTCTGTTTCAAGATACAATACATTATTACTTCTCAGGTAGCAAATACCGATAATTCAGAAAACACTGCGGTTGTAATTCCGGTATGTGGATAAAATCGAAAATCGCAAGAACCAATCCGGCGTCTCGTAACACATTTTCGAGCAAAAAGGCCGCATTGATTGCTATTCCGCTGCTTCCTCGATTTGACAGTCTTTGTTTAAATGTGCACGAAAAAAGTAAAATGAAACAAACAACAAGGGAGCGGCAATTATAAACCCGAAGATCGGTAAAACTGTAATGCCGCTCAACATAAAACCGACTGAGATCAGCAGGAATATAAACCCCAGGCCGAGTTTTGAAAATCTTTCAATAAGACAAAAATTTTTCATAGCATAACCCTTTTATTAAATGTTAATTTTGAATAAAAACTATGCCACAAAGTGTCATTTGTCAAGTTAGGAAAGCCTAACAAAAAATCGGAGTCGGATCCTTTCCAACAAAATAGCTCACATTTTTTGACAAAGGTTAAAATATGGCTATTTTTTCCACGTAAAATTAACCGAATGTCAAAAATATTAAAACGAACCGCGAACGAGGAGGTAAAGATGCTTAAGTTAGGCGAGAAAGGAGCAATATTGCAGCGCGACAATAAAACTTATGCCATAGCACCCCATATACCCTGCGGCATTGTCACTCCGGAACTGCTCCGCAGGATTGCTGATGTTTCCGAAAAATATAATGCCCAGGCCATCAAGATTACCGGGGCAACGCGTATTGCCATTGTCGGTCTCGAAGAAGAACATATCGATCAGGTGTGGGATGAACTGCAACTGGAAAAAGGTGCGGCGGTGGGGCTATGTGTTCGCAGCATCAGGACTTGCCCCGGGACCACATTTTGCAAGGTGGGCCGCCAGGACGCTCTGGGCGTCGGAATGGAACTGGATAAGCGCTATCATGCAAAAGAATTGCCTGGTAAGTTCAAGATGGCGGTCTCCGGTTGTCATTTGAGCTGTGCCGAGTCATGGGTGAGAGATATTGGCCTGATCGGAAAAAAGGATGGATGGACTGTCGTTATTGGTGGCAACGTAGGTGCCGAACCACGGATCGCTGAAGAAATTGTGTCAGGCTTAAATGATGCTGAGATATTACAGGTTGTCGATAAACTTGTCCAGTGCTATCAGGAAAATGCCAAAAAGCGTGAGCGCCTCGGTAAAACAATTGAGCGAATAGGAATGTCTCCTTTTAAAGAGGCCATAAAATAAGTCAAAAGAATAGACAACCATGCGTGCGATACGTTTCAATCCAGAAAAAGATCTGCCACCCATTCCCTTCAGCAAAAGAATTTGCGAACTGGCATCGGATCTGAAAAACCTCGGGTTGAATTGGCAACCCTATGTTGGATGTTTCGTTTGGGATCGGGATGGGTTCATCAAAGCGGAGTCTCCATTTCCAGAAAGAATTTACTTTATATTGAGCCTGCCAAGGTTTATCGACATTTTCGGGAGTGTTGAAAACATGATTGAAAAACTGGTGTGGCTGCCGACTTGGCATCAAGCCCGGATGGTGTATCAGCAATTGGGTGTGACGGATGATAGTCTTGCCAATGAGTCTAAGCTCTGGACAGCATTTTCACCGGGTGAAGACCTCCAGCAGATTTATCGGCGCATCGGCAATGCCCTCCAAAAGCAAAAAACTAAATTTTGATACCGCGCATTGAAGACCGAGTGTATCAAACTTAAACCACTGTCAAAATGTGGCTTAACTTTTTGCTTGCTGACTTCCCATTGACGCTTGGAGATACATTAGGGTCTCGACACGAAATTGAATCGGATGATATGAGAGGACACGCCATGATTCTAAACAAAAACAATATGAATGATTTGGAAAAACTGTATAAAGAAGCCATAAAAAAACATTTAGGTGATATTTCAACACTGCCGTTGGAGCTGTCAGACTATGTCAAACAGGTATACCGTGACTTTATTACGGTTTATCTCAATGCACTACGGCAGAAAGAAAATAAACCGAGCGACTGGTTCCCACAAACATGGTCAATTGACCTCGAATTAGCAGATGATATGAGACATTTTTTCTCCGACTCTCAACATGTAACTAAAGAATTTTTCAGTCTCAACACTAAGATTGAACGATTGGGGGAAATTGACAAAGATAGCCAGCCAAATTTGTATCAGCATACCATTGAAGACATATTGAAGATGCGTGAACGGCTGCGGGGCAAAGGATGGTAAAGTGAAAAGCTCACCAGATGAAAATGTTATTATCGTCGGCGCTGGCCTCGCGGGACTTTCTTGCGCACGACGTCTCATCCAAGACAACGTACCTTTCCTTATATTGGAGGCGGGAAATCAGATTGGAGGACGGGTTAAAACAGAAAACGTTGGTGGCTTTTTATTAAATTATGGATTCCAGGTGCTACAAACCGCTTATCCTGAAGCAAGGCGATTGTTAGACTACGATCGTCTTGACCTTAAACCTTTTGCTCCGGGTGCAATGATTCGCATGAAGGGTAGGTTTTACCGCATCGCTGATCCCAGGCGCCGTCCCCGGGACCTGTGGGATACGCTAAAAGCTCCGATTGGAACCTTGGGAGACCGCCTTCGAATGGTGCGTCTGCTGCGAAACGTTCAACAAACAAGCGTTTCCGGTATTTTTCAGGAGCCGGATATGCCAACCGTCGAATTTTTACGAAAAGATGGTTTTTCTGAAAAAATAATTCAAAGATTCTTTAAGCCATTTTTCGCCGGTGTATGTCTGGATCCTGATATCATGGCATCCAGTCGGGTATTCCGCTATATCTACCGTGTCTTTGCTGAGGGAGATGTCGCACTGCCCAGCCGGGGGATGGGGGCCATTGCTGAGCAGTTGGCGGAGGGCTTGCCGGTCGATCGAATCCATACCAGCAGCCGGGTTCAGTCGATCGCGGATCGCGAGGTGATTTTGGCATCCGGCGAGAGCGTCAAAGGGCAAAGAGTCGTTTTAGCCACAGATGGACCTGAGACTGCCCGATTGCTGGGAAATCCCTACTCAGTCGCTTCCCAAGGTGAATTGTGTCTCTATTTTTCCGCTAAAGAGCCCCCTATCGCTGAACCCTATCTAATTTTGAACGGCAACGGAGTGGGATGGATCAACAGCTTGACGGTACCTAACATTGTCTCCCCCACCTATGCTCCGGTCGGTCGTGCATTAATATCGGTTGTTGTGGTCGGACATCTATCTGCAAACAACTCCACTGTCGAAAAAACCGTTCGCCAAGAGTTGACCGAATGGTTCGGCCCAGTAGTCACTGACTGGGAACATTTAAGAACTTATCGAATTGTGCATGCTTTACCAGGGCAGTCTCCTCCGATGCCGGATCCAACTGTTCCTGCAAAACATTTGAAGCCATATACATATGTTTGCGGTGAATATGGAAGCGTGCCTGGTATCCAGTGGGCTATGCTTTCGGGACGGCATGCTGCTGAGTCGATTTTAAAAGAGCTTGGTCGTCATCTATAATTTGCATCTCTAATGGTATTACTGCTTCTTCATATAGAAAAAATAGGAATATGAATACCATTTAATTAATTATTATCGGCGCGATAATGAAGGATGTTTCTGCATAATGCCTGTATTAAGGAGGGCTTCGAGAGATAATCTTCTTTGGAAGATCGGGCAACACAACCTCCTACAGTTTATCATTCGCTTCTTCAAATAGCCGTCCGAGAAGTTTGAGGTCATCGTTGGATAACAGTTTTCAAGCTGCCGGGAAAATGTCATTTTCCTCCTCGTCGAGATGATGAATGGTGTATTTGCCCAATCCTTCGATTTTGATGGGGAAATGTCCGTGATCATGGGGAAAACCTTCGGAATCTTTAATGATCAGTTCGATAATATGATGTTCGTTAACGGCTTCCAGCGCATCGTGTCGGGCTTCGGGAATGGTTTCAAGCTGATCATAGAACTATTTTTCTTCCATGGTGTGGTGTATGACCAAGTGACGGATAAGCTTACCAAATAGAGTCGGATTATTTTTCGACTGCCTGTAAAGTAGCCATAGAACTAGATGGTGCGCAACAAGCGCATTGATGATGTCCATAAATCCCCCTTTCATAGGGTGGGTGAGGTTTTTTTAAGGTTATTTTTCGAAATCGGTAACGATTTAAAATAAATAAACAAACGTTGATACTTTGAATTATTGTTGATGGATTGTTCAAACTCAGATTCAAAATTGTCTGCAGATAATATTTGAATTTAACTGCCGACTTGAGTATGTTTTATCTATATATCTTAAATTCAATCATTAATATTATTCGACTCTTTATTGGATATTTATATGGATCCCATTAAAATCGGTATAGTGGGTGTTGGCAACTGTGCAAGTTCGCTTTTACAAGGAATAATTTACTACCGAGAAAAAAACCGCAGTGACGCCATCGGAATTCTAAATTGGTCAATAAATGGATACACGCCTTGTGACATAAAAATAGTTTCGGCGTTTGACATTGATCAGAGAAAAGTGGGTAAAGATGTCCATGACGCCATTTTTAAGCGGCCCAACTGCACTAAAAAATTTGTAAATAGTATGCCAAAGGCCGGGATTAAGGTGTCCATGGGGAAAATACTGGACGGTTTTTCGGAGCATATGAAAGACCATGACCCTGGTCATTCTTTTTTAATTTCTGACCAAAAAGAACCGACCAAGAACGATGTTATTGAAACTTTAAGGCAGTCCGGCACGGAAGTCCTTTTAAATTATATGCCGGTGGGTTCCGAGGCTGCATCAAGATTTTATGCCGAATGTGCCCTGGAGGCGGGCGTTTCATTCATCAACAACATCCCTGTTTTTATTGCGAGTGATCCTTTATGGGCCGAACAGTTTAAGTCCATGGGAATTCCCATCATCGGTGACGACATTAAATCCCAACTCGGTGCAACGATTATTCATCGGGCATTGGCCAACCTGTTTGAAAAACGTGGTGCGAAGTTAGAAAAGACATATCAATTAAATACCGGAGGGAACACCGATTTTTTAAACATGTTGAACAGAAAGCGGCTTTACAAAAAAAAGAGGTCGAAAACAGCGGCTGTTCAGGCTGTTATGGAAGAAGAGCTTGAAGACCGCAACATACACATTGGCCCCAGTGACTATGTTCCATGGCTCAATGACAACAAAGTATGTTTTATCCGAATGGAAGGTAGACTTTTTGGTGATATCCCCATGAACCTTGAACTGAGGTTATCTGTTGAGGATTCACCCAATTCTGCCGGTGCGGCTATCGATTGTATCCGGCTATGCAAACTGGCCATCGATAGAAATGTCGGAGGGGTTCTGGAAGCCCCTTCTGCCTATTATTGCAAGCATCCACCGATTCAATATACAGACGATGTCGCATTTTCATTGGTGAAAGATTTTATTTCAAACAGATAATTTCTGAACCAAAAAAACCGATTTTCAATACCGATTACCTAGTCTGATTCTTCCAATTGAGTCCTCAATAAAGATAGAGGTTAGTTTTCTATTTATTGTTTGTCATCTTTCTCATTGGTTGTAAAACATAGCACAATAGAACCACAACCAGACGCCAATTCAATTCTGGGCCTCCTTACAAATAAAATTTTAGGATATGAGATAACTGGTTGATAAAATCGGGGACATGGTCGTTGACAAAAAAAGATGAACTAAAGAGAGTTCTCAACTTCTATAATTTAGGAGAGTTGGAAAGGGCCTTCAGGGTCGAGCAGGGCGTTGTTAACGAAAACTGGATTGTTGAAACTATTCAAGGGCGATATTTTTTTAAGAAAAGACACCCTGAGTTACGAAACGCAGACCTCATACGCGCTCAACACGGTCTCATTAAACATCTTCGTCGTTCAGGGTTTCCTGCACCAGATATAATTCCTACTCGGAGGAACGAGACACTTTTGATTCTGGATGGAGAATTTTACGAAATCCAAGAGTTGATTGTTGGTAAACCTTATCAACAGAACAACTCGGCCCATCTCATCGCAGCTGCCAATGCATTAGGCTTTTACCACGCACATGTACAAAGTTTCATGTCCCAAGACTTGTGCAGTGTTGGCAGATTGTATTGCCCCACCGTCCTAACTTCTAATTTGTTATTTCTTTCCGAAGACTCGGAACTTTGCCAAGGACCTGTTATCGATTTGGTTGAAGCATTAGCAAGTCATGCAGCGGATTTGTCATCACGTCTGAGTTCGTTTAAGCAACTTCCTCACTTGGTTATCCACGGAGACTATCATGCCGGAAATTTGATTTTTAAGAACGATTGCATCGTTGGACTTGTGGATTTTGATAAAGCTCGTTATCAGCCTCGAATTGTTGAGTTGGCCGAGGCACTGATTTACTTTGCCTCTCCTATAAACGGAGAAATGGAGCATTTAGCGTATTCCGGCGTTTTGGAGTGGGACAGGTTTGCCGGCTTTTTGAAACACTATGCTAATGCTCTGCGGTCGCCTGATAAGAATGTTTTACGTTATATTAGCGCGTTACAACCAGCCTCAGACATTTTGGTGAGGACCCAGGTTGAAAGCGCATGGCTTTGTGAAGATGAAGTGTGCGCTCTGCCAGATTATATCCGCGCCATCTGGCTTTGCGTTTCCATCGAGCAAATGATAAAGAAGCGTTCGCAAACGTTCGAAATCAAGGAGTTCCTCCGGGAATTATTGGCACTTAGCGACTGGCCTTTAATTCATCGACAAAGTCTTATAGAAGTAGGTCATGCAGCAATGAGTAAATCCAAGAGCAATAATGCGGGATTATCTTATTTTTGAAGTGTAGGTATTTAGTAGGGTGCGTTTGTAGATCATACTTTACCGCAAGAAAGAGCATAACATATGATACGAGCGATAATTTTCGATTTTGGACGGGTCATAACAGCCCAAAAGCCTTCTTCGCTGTTTGCTCGCTATGAGAGGGGTTTAGGACTTACGCCAAACACTATTAACCCTATTATGTTTGGCAGCCAAGTCTGGCAGGACGCATTACTCGGACGCAAGACGATGAAAGAATTCTGGTACGCCATTGGACCCAAACTTCGATTGAACACCCCTGAAGAAATCGATGCATTTAGTCACCGTTATCATAATGATGAGGCCATTAACAAAAGGGTACTTAAACTGATTTATAATCTCCATGGCAAGTATAAACTTGCGGTGCTTTCTAATTCGCCACCGGGTTTAGTAAAATGGCTTGTGGATTGGAAAATACTCCACTTATTCGACTTCGTTTTCTGCTCTGGAGATGAGGGAGTGGTCAAGCCTGATCCCATCGCTTTCAAGGTGACACTCGACCAATTAAGTGTTAAACCTGAGGAGGCTGTGTTTATCGACGACACCATAGGCCACGTAAAGGCCGCTCAGACCTTGGGTCTAAAAGGCATCCTCTTTACCACCGCCGAGCTGCTGTCCCAAGAATTGAAAACTTTGATAGACCTTTGAAAACATATATTTTTCAAATCTCACTATTCCATTGACTACAATAAGGTGAAGCCCCTACGTTTTGTTTACAAGAGTGTCTATACGTTACATTTTCACTGGGATTTAAGTAGTTTCCTTGGGATTTTTTTCAGAAATCTCATGTTTATGATTTAATCTTAAAAATTTTTCGGTAAAGTGTCGTGAATAATTTGATGACAATAAGTTCGATAGCCCCCTTCACTAAAGTTTTTTCATCACTATATTCCACATTGCCTTAGGTTTATAAGGAAGCTCTTGCCTCCTTCGACGCAAAAAATATGAATATAAAAATCAAAAAGGATATTTTTTTGATCTGATTTATATCTAAACATAATGATTGACTTTCCCATTTTTAAATCTTAAATTTTTGAAATACAGAATTTTTTGAATACTTAAAGGTTATTTTAAATTGGTTAAATTATCTACAGAAAACAGTAAAAATCAAAGGAGGTTAATATGGAAGTAAAAGATTATTGTTCGAACGTGGATATGGAACTCACGGTATGGAAAGCAAAAATTTTTGACACAATTCGTAAAGCCGATCAATTAGGATCCGCAGATCTGGAAAAAATTCTTCCAAACATTCAAGACCTCAAGATGGTCGTCACCGAATTGGAAGACAGGATCCATCAGCTCAGGGTGGAATGCCCTCTGGAATGGAAGCCGATAAGAGATGAAATTGAGGGTGTCAAGGGCAACTTAACCAATACCTATGATGAAGTCATCGATTATATCGGCGGAAGGGCCGCGCCTGTAGATGTACCGGGCTAATCTCTAAAAACTGATGCCTATCTATTTTTATTCGTAGAGTTTTTTCTATCTGTCCGATGATCTGAATCTACCGGGTTGTCGGGCAGTTTTTTTTTAACGGCGTTCTGGCACTCAGACCTAAATACGCTCCACCCTCTGACACACAAATCTGCTTATTTAAATTTGCTAAATTTTTATTTGAATAGGGTTTTAGTAAAATCATGGTATTATTTATTTCCTAAAAGGCAAACCGGTTATACTATTTATAGCCGGTCAAGGTTGGACGGCAACCAATAAAAAGAAATGGAGTCGTCTAATACGGCAGGAATGCCTTCGTGAATGGTTGGAAATTTAGGTTCCAATCCGATCGATTGGTTTATCGTTCCTGGTACAACCGGTAAACGTAAATTCCAGCAGGAAATTGCTCCGCTGGGATATGGATTCGGTTGGGCGGTTAACCCAAATAGGACGTCTAAGATACGCGTCCCTATATAAGATATCTTTTGTGGAACGTGCATCACACGAAGTCGAGGATAATACGTTTTCACCGTTTCAAAAAAATCATTCCAAGTACATGATAGCTCATCGGCCACTGCCCAAATGCCTGGCATGGTGTTTTTAGCGGCGTGTATGAGTGCACGAGCCGCATCAATAACGTGAATATGCGCAAACTTATTATCACCTTTTCCTGGGAAAAAGACCCTGCCATGCCGAACCTGATCAAAGAGGAGACTATGAGCCCCGTAAACATGCGGCAGGCGTAAGGATACAAAGCAGATTCCAGCTTTTGCTGCCATTTCTTCAAGGTGCTGCTCGGCCTCGAGCTTGGCCTGTCCATAACCGGACATAGGAGAGGGTTCTGTATTTTGATCGATGGGTTTGACGGTATCTCCGTAAACCAGCAGACTGCCTCCAAATACGAAATTTTTGACACGAGCTTCAATTGCCACCTGCATAAGATTTATGGAACCCTTGACGATGGATGGATACAGACGTGGATAGGGTTCAAAAGCAGCTCGGGCTCCAAGATGGATAACGGTATCAATTCCACTCAGAACACGTCGCAAACTTTTGGGGCTGCGTATATCTGCCTGCATGATTTCGGCTTCCAAATTTCTTAGCATAAGGCCACGCACGGGACGTCTTACCATCAGTCTTGGGCTTATGTCACGTTCAGCCAGCTGTCTGGATACTTCTATGCCGATAAATCCGGTCGCTCCGGTAACCAAAACCTTTTTCATGGTTATATCCCTTATTACCTCAAGTTTCTCAGGAGCTTACCCCTTCAACATGAATAATCTAAATAGAAAATTCAAAATCGTTGATTTTTCTGCCGAATTTCATCATTGCGCATTGGCATAGAATCGATAAGTTCAAAAATCGTTTCTAAATCAATCTGATCATTCCGTTTAAGTTTAATACCACCATCTTTACCAATTAG
>JAFDCA010000518.1 GCA_019313025.1 Deltaproteobacteria bacterium | reverse complement strand
CGAACAAAGAAAAGTATTATCTGCTCGAGATGTTTCCTTATCCTTCCGGAAATATCCACATGGGGCACGTGAGAAACTATACCATTGGTGATGTTGTTGCAAGATACAAAAGAATGCAAGGGTTTAATGTCCTTCATCCCATGGGATGGGATGCATTTGGCATGCCTGCGGAAAACGCAGCGATTGCAAATAATAGTCATCCGGCCAAATGGACTTATGGAAACATCGATATCATGCGATTTCAGTTGAAGCGTCTGGGGTTTTCCTATGATTGGGACAGGGAAATCGCTACCTGCAGTCCTGAATATTATCGGTGGGAACAGTGGCTTTTTTTAAAAATGTATGAAAAGGGGATGGCCTATCGTAAAGAATCCTATGTGAACTGGTGTGAAGACTGTCAGACAGTACTTGCCAACGAACAAGTTGAAGCCGGCCTGTGCTGGAGATGTAGCCAACAGGTTCGACAGAAAAAGCTCTGGCAATGGTTTTTCCGCATTACCGATTATGCCCAAGATCTCTTGTCGTATTGTGATAAATTGCCGGGTTGGCCCGAAAAGGTTATCACGATGCAGAAGAACTGGATCGGAAAAAGTACGGGGGCAGAAATTCGCTTTCCCATAGAGAACTCGGATGAGCAAATACCGGTTTTTACCACACGACAGGATACCGTATATGGTGCAACGTTTATGTGCCTTGCGCCGGAGCACCCGCTGGTGGTCAAACTGTCCGGAGGAACTCCGCAGGAAGCAAAAGTGTCCGAGTTTATCCATCGCATATCCTTGATGGATCGATCGCTTAAAGCAGTGGAAAGCTATGAAAAAGAAGGCGTTTTTATCGGTGCATATTGTATCAATCCATTAAGCGGGGCTCGTATGCCGATTTATACAGCCAACTTTGCACTCATGGAATATGGTACCGGGGCTGTTATGTCAGTTCCGGCGCATGACCAGCGAGATTTCGAATTTGCGCGCAATTATGGACTCGATGTCATTGTGGTTGTAAAACCCCATGATGCCGATCTCGATCCTGCCACCATGGCGGAGGCCTTTACCGGTGAAGGTGTTATGATTAATTCCGGTCGATTTAACGGAATTGATAGTGTACAAGCGCTGGATGATATCGCTTCTCATCTGGAAGAAAAGGGTCTTGGCAGAAAAACAACCAGTTTCAGGCTAAGGGACTGGGGGATTTCAAGACAACGATACTGGGGTGCACCCATACCCATCATTCATTGTGAGAAATGCGGCATTGTTCCAGTTCCTGAAGAGGATCTCCCCATTCTGCTTCCGGAGGATGCCGATCTTCTTGAAGGCGGTAAATCGCCATTATCCACCCTTGAATATTTTGCAAAGACGCCTTGTCCGGCCTGTGGAAATCCCGAGGCCAGAAGAGAAACCGATACAATGGATACATTCGTAGAGTCTTCGTGGTATTATGAAAGATATTGCAGCCCGAACTGCAATACCGCCATGTTTGACCGTGAAGCCGTGAATTACTGGATGCCTGTTGATCAGTATATCGGCGGTGTTGAACACGCGATTTTACATCTTCTCTATTCCAGATATTACACCCGTGTTCTCAACGATTTTGGTCTTGTTAAATATAAGGAACCTTTTACACGGCTGTTAACTCAGGGAATGGTTTGTAAAGAAACGGTTTCCTGTCCTGAACACGGTTTTCTTCTTCCTCAAGAAACAAGAGGAGATGGTGAAGAGCGGCGGTGTAAACAATGCGACCGGAAGATCGTTGTCGGTCGTGTTGAAAAGATGTCCAAGTCAAAAAAGAACGTTATCGATCCCAATATTCTTTTAGAAAAATTTGGTGCTGATACCACAAGACTCTTTTGCCTTTTTGCAGCTCCGCCCGAGAGAGATCTGGAATGGAGCGAACAGGGGGTTGAGGGCGGTTTTCGCTTTCTTAACCGTTTGTGGCGACTGGCTTTAAATTGGGAGAGTTTTATTTGTAACGCCAAGTCTTTCAACGATAGTCCGGATCAGCTGGAAGGCGATTCTCGCGAGCTATTCAAAAAAACTCACGCGACGATAAAAAAAGTCACCAGAGATATTGAAGACAGATTTCATTTCAATACGGCTATCAGTGCAGTAATGGAGCTCGTAAATACAATGTATGGAATCGATCTTGCTGAAAATAACCCTCAAAAGATCGAGGTTATGCGGCTATCCATGGAATCCGTTGCGCTTCTTTTGTCACCCATTGTCCCTCATTTTGCCGAAGAATTATGGGAGGCGCTTGGGTTTAACAGTAGCATCCTACTGGCGTCATGGCCGTCATACAGGGAGGACGCTCTGATCAAAGATGAACTCTTGATCGTGGTGCAGGTCAACGGGAAACTTAGAAGCAAGTTCTTCGTAGATGCAGATGCAGATGAGAATCGCATAAAAAAAATGGCGCTTTCAGACGAAAGAGCCTTAAAATTCATTAATGGCAAACCCATTAAAAAAATTATTGTTGTCAAAGAGAAACTTGTTAATATCGTAGTGTAATCTGACGTTGAAATCATAACTTTAGCCACTTTTAACTTTTAAGGTTTTAGGTAAAACAGCCCTTTCCAGGGGTTATATCAAAGTCGGGTCCTTTGTTCCCGGATTCTTTACTTTATGAACTTTTCATTTAAAACATTCTTTTTATATCCACAAAAATATTTCTGGGCGGTCATTTTTATCCCCTTGTTTTTTTCGGGTTGCGGTTATCGGTTCGCAGGGAGTGGAAATTTGCCGAAAGGCATACAAACGGTTGCCATAGAAATTCTTGAAAACCGTACACCAGAAATCGGGCTGGAAAATATCATTACCAACGACCTGATATATGAATTTACACGAAAGGGAAGAAGTGTTCAGAAACACAGCAAGGAAGCTGACGCCATCCTTACCGGTGTTATTGAATCCGAGCGCATCACGACGATTTCCCGCCAAGCACAGCAGAGCCCTCTGGCAAGGCGAGTCGAAATTACCGTCAATTTGAAGTTAACAGGCGCGGATGGTAAGATTAAATGGTCCGCATCGGGTGTTTCAGCATTCGAAGACTATAATGTGTCAGCGGACAGACAGGCTAACGAGGTTAGCAAGCGCCGGGCCATCGAAACGCTTTCTAGAAAACTTGCAGAAAGAGTTCACAATCGTTTAACAGACGATTTTTAAAAAACTCAACAAAAAAGCGCAGCGTACAAAGAATGTAGACATTTAATTTTGCACGTTGCGCTTTTTTCCGTTTAGGCGGAGATAGTGTTTACCAATTTCGACAGACGCGAAATTTTCCGCGCAGCTGTCTTTTTGTGAATCACACCTTTTTGGGCGGCTCTGTCAATGTTTGATTTCGCCATATCGAGTTTGTTTCGCGCATCTTCTTTGGAGCTTTCGTTCACAGAAAGCCGCACATCTCTGACAATATTTTTTACTCTTGTTTTCAGGGATTTATTGCGTAACCGTCTTTGCTCATTTTGACGTGCGCGTTTAAGTGCAGATTTATGATTGGCCAATTTCTTAATAAACTCCTTTCATTATTAATTTAAAAAGTGTAAATTATTAATTTCTTGGATATATGTCAAGAAGTTTTTGTTGCGAATCAGGGAAAGGTTATAAGTTACTTTAATTGATCCAGATATAAGCAATTATAGCTATTGTCAGAATAACATTCCGTTTCATCCGCCGGATAATTTCGTTGAGATCTGCAAGAACTCGCAAACAAAAGCACGTAAAAGAGAACATTTCCATGGCTTTTTAGAATATCGTTCAGTAGTTTGATTTTATGTT
>JAFDCA010000517.1 GCA_019313025.1 Deltaproteobacteria bacterium | reverse complement strand
TATGACAAAGGTCAACTTCTGGCAGGATATACTTACAACACCATCGACGAATGTGTCGGTGATCTTACGAAAGTTTTACAGATCCATCAATCGTCGGGAGCCAACCAGACACAATGCCATTTTGGTTAAAAATGCCGGCATAAAACTTGAGAATTTTTTTATTGAATTTTTAGCGCCATTGTGTAATCCATGACGAAGCCCTGGTGCATGAACAACGTGGCAAAAGAACAGCTAATGGTTTGTTATTATAACCGATATCCTTGCAAAAATATATTTTGAAATTCTCTCTTGGTGAATTCAATTGGTCGCCAACCCCATAAAGTAACGTGACGATGAAATTACGCAACGACCCCTATCAGATATTTCGGTTCAGTAAGACACCAGCGGGGCTTTATGCCCGACAAAAGTGGCTTGGCGAAGTCCAAAGTGTCCAATGGAAAAATGACTTTCAGGAAACGGTCGACGTGCTGCTGTCCGATCAATCCCCTGATGGATCCTGGCATCAGGATACGGCAGCGACCCTCAAGCATTTGTTTGGGCTCCATTTGACCGTACGCTCTGCCAACGCGCAGATCGAAGCGGCCCTAACCTGGCTGTTGAAGCGCATTGAAATTCAAACAAATAAGGTTCAAGTCAGTGCCAAAGATGTTGCCACCATCTCTGATTTGACGGACCTTCCATTTGTGTCTGGCCGCGTGGATATGCTCCTAACCGCCGCAACCCTGTTTCTATGCTCTATATTTAACCGCGAAAATGATCCAGATGTATTGGCCGTTTACCGATGGTTGAGTGCCCATGGGATAAAAAACAAGGGTATGTGGTTTGATCGCGCATCCTCGCACAATATTCTCCGCGCCATGGTGGTGCATCCCGTATTCGCCAAAGACAAAGCCACAGCATTGGCGGTGAAATATTACGCTGATTTGCAGACAGACGATGGCGCTTGGGGAGATGATTTGTCGTTTTATCAGACCCTCAATGCGCTGGCGCATTTGGATTGGCCTCAAGCGGAAACACAACTCGAAAAGGCGTTTGAGCGCTTGTGGCAAACTCAAAACCATGACGGTATCTGGAGCGAGACTGAGCCCGAATGGAATACGTTTTTAGCCGTCCATGCATTAAAGAACAAAGGAATTTTGTAAATGGTTTCGGGTAGGGGAAATCATTTCACAAGAAACCGAATCCATGTTCCAGGCCGCATAGTTAGCAGGTCTGAGTGAGTGTAGGCCGAACGGCCAGGGAATATGAAGGACAGGATTATCGATTTTGAAAAAAAGAAAGGCTACAAAGTCGGTGACAGTAGTCCTGTTAAATAGGTTGCTCAAATTCTAACTTGCCCCTCGCAACTTTGTAGCCATAAGGAATTCGGTTACGATTAAAACAGAATCAGGAGAATATGATTATGAATGTTCAAAGAATTCTATGGCCAACCGATTTTTCGGAGAACGCGGCCCAAGCTTTGCCGGTGGTGACGTCCCTGGCACAAAAATATCAGGCCGAAATTCATATTTTGTATGTTCTAAAAGACTACCCGGCATTTGGTGCCTCATATGGCGACTATGATCCATCCGATATCGAGAAAATGCAGGAATGGGAAAAACAAACCGCACATTCGCGATTGGACGAAATATGTGAAAAATTTCTCAATGCCTGTCCGCTCTACATTCGACACATCAGTGTCGGAGAACCTTCCACCGAAATTCTCAAGCTGATCAAAGATGAAAACATCGATCTCATTGTAATGGCCAGCCGGGGCAGTGAATCCCATTTTGACTTCGGCAGTGTGGCTGATCGGGTTATCAAGTGCACCTCGACACCCACCTTGATTGTACCGGTTTAGTCAATCCGATCAGACCCGCTGAGATCAAGTATTTCTCAAAGTTAGGGTCTGCTCTGAAATGTAAAAAATCCCAGGTACATCGTCAAAGAAGTCCGTTGTCTAATTTTCGAATTATAGGGTAAGCCTCAATTATCAGTTGTCAACCTGCCGTTTTACTTGGTAACAGTTAGTCCCATTAAATATCGGTCTGCGGAATGTTTCGGTAACTAGTAAATGCTGCTAAGCCTATCAATCGAAACTACCACAGCCTTCAAACTCCACGCCGCCGTTCGAATCCAATTGGTCGCCACCAAATGTTGAATTTCCCTATCCTCCTTGCCTGCTTTCAGCCGGTTGTGAATCGGAACTTGGAGCACAAAGGTTGAAAGCCATACGATGAGAACAAAAACCACGGCTGAAACGGATACTGCGGAGTAGTCATCGGAAAGTACCCACCATATTGACAGTATCAGCTCGGCGAGCATCAATGGTAAGACAACAGATGAAATTCGTATGACGTACCACCTGTGGTAGGCTTTAAATTCTTCAGGTGAGATTCTACTAAAACCGGGATATATGATTAATTGCACCAGCCAAATTAGAATGAGAAGCCCCCAGCTTATGGATAGGTTGGCATATGGCAAAAGAGGACTCATTGTTCAAAGGAATCTTCCGTTGAGTTTAAATTCGATGATTGGCCCAAATTTTAGGACCACCATGAAGTAATTTGCAAGCAGCCATCATTTTTATCCAATATTGGCTGCAATGAGACACCATTTTACATCTCAACCACCTCGTCGCCGGCCACAACGTAGATCCGATCTTCAGATGTGGGACGGATCACCTGATTACCGGTGAAACTGCCGAATGCCGGCAACAGTGCCCCTTGGGGGCCGAAATAGAAGCAGGACAACGTCTCCTTCAAACCTCCTTTTCCCGTTATTGTGACGGCTGGATGGAGGTGTCCGGCAAACCCATATAATAAACCTTCAAAAGTCGGTTTGTGTTTAAAAACAAAAGAACCAATTATGATTTCTTTCGCCACATGATCGAACTGGAATTGATGCGGAGGATCGCCGGAGCGAAGATCATGGTTCCCAGTGGC
>JAFDCA010000516.1 GCA_019313025.1 Deltaproteobacteria bacterium | reverse complement strand
TGGCAAAAGACATAATTATCATGTTGACGAAAAGAGCTATAACGACAGTGTTCATCGCAATGTTCCCTGCCGCGACTGTCATACCTACATCACTAAAATTCCGCATGATCCGGTAACGGAAGAGGTTGATTGTGCCAAAATCTGTCACATAAAAGCCCCTTTCTCTCAGGAAAAATTTTCGCACCAAAAAATCATAGACATATATAATGGCAGCGCCCATGGAATAAAACCTGAAGACTCGGACGAGGCCAAAAGTGCCAAACCGTATTGCAAGTTCTGTCACTTGAACGAGAAGTACACCCGCGTGTCGGAAGAGCGGATTGCCTATGAGGAGACCTTGAGCCGCTGCTTGAACTGCCATCAGGAAAAAGGGGTTACCCAAGCCTACGTTCATATGACCCATCGCCTGAGGAAAAAAACCACCCGTTCCCCCCAGGAAATCGTCCAGTTGTGCGCCAAATGCCACCAGGATGTTGAGCTCATGAAAAAATTAAATGTTTCCGAAGAAGGCTTAACGGCGGTGGAAACCTATAATAGAACGCTGCACGGTAAGGCCGTTGCATTGGGGTCCCATGAGACCGCCGACTGCGTTAGTTGTCATGCCTCCTCGGTCCTTCATGATGTTTATAAGAAAGACAATCCCGCATCTACCGTTTACAAAGACAATATCAGCAAGACCTGCCATCAATGCCATAGTGAAACAAACAACTGGTTTGTTAAAATTGGCGTGCACCCCAGCACGAAACATGATGAAAGTCCTGTCATACATTTGATGAGCATTGGCCTGAGATTCGCACTTTATGGTGCTGTGTTCAGCCTGGTCGGCCTGATGCTGTTTGAAACATACGGCCGGCGCAAAGACGGCATTAAATTTTTATTAAGACACGGAACATCCTGGCGCGGAAAATCCAAACGCCGGACTAAATAAAAAATCAGGAGGGATTGTTTATGTCAACATCTTCTAAAACTTTCGTTGTCGCCGGTAAAGAGATCATGGAAGATGATGATTACATTACCTATGTTGACGGGGTGGGACCCATTCCCAGGGACATTTATAAATATGTAAAATCAGACCCGTTGGGCGATCTGCCCCGTTATTCCGTTCATATCGTCATCCAACATTTTCTGATTTTTGTCACTTTTATTGTTTTATCCGGCACCGGATTGCCTCTGTATTTCAGCGATTTGGCCTGGGCCCAATATCTGATAACATTGTTCGGCGGAATCGATCTGGCCAGAGAGATTCACAAGGTGGCGGCCTTTACCATGATGTTTGCATCTGCCTATCATGTTCTTACCATCGTCGGCGGTACCCTGGTCAAAATTTTCACGGGCAAGTTCGATTATCGGCGTACCATAATCCCCAGATATAAAGATCTTTCCGATCTTTACCATGACCTCAAATTTTTTTTTGGATTTGCGCCCTATCGGCCTAAAATGGAAAAATTTATGTACAAACAAAAGATGCATTATCTGGCCATTCTGTGGGGCAGCTTTGTCCTGATGGCCGCCGGGTCGGCCCTATTGTTCCCGGATGTCGTCGCCAGATTATTTCCGGCTACGATAACCAAAATTTTGCCCACGGGAATAGTCGATGAGGTCGCTTTCCCCTCGTTTTTCCAAAATCTTGCCCGCTTAATGCATGCGGATGAAGCTGTTATGGCCTTGATCGTCATTGCCTTTTGGCACTGGCTCAATGTTCACCTGGTGCCCGGCCGCTTCCCCCTTCAGTGGTCTTTTTTAAACGGTAGGATTACCCGTGAGCATCAATTAGAGGAGCATTTTTTAGAATACCTGCGAAATTTACAAGAAATCCCGGAAGAAAGAGAGTATATGAGAAAACTATTAAAAGAAAAGGGATTTGAAATATCCCAAAAAGTGACCCTCGAGGATATACCCCGAATCCTTTAAAATTGTGGGGTAGGATTGGAACCTTAAAAGGAGGTAGCCTAAAATTGCTCGGAGATCCAAAAAGACAAAACCACCCGATGCTGTCATATTTAATCGGACTTATTTTTGCAGCCCTGACCCTGCTGGTTTTTGCCGGAGTCCTTCACCACCTTACTTTTTCGCCATACGGTCCTCAACTGTTAAAATCATTGAAGGATAAATTTTTTCCGGAACATGTCTCACCCATCATGCAAGAGGCCAAACGTCTGGAGGACCTGGAAATACACCGGCATTTTCATCACATTGTGGACTACCCGCAGCTTCCCGAAACCGAGCGCCCGGTGTGTTTCATATGCCACTCAGACTTCCCCCACACCAAAAATAAAAAAGTCAGGGCGCTTTTAAACATGCATACCCAGTATGTTGTGTGTGAAACCTGTCATATCAAAGAGCAGACCGGCGCCCATATCGTTTATAAATGGCATAGTCCCTATGAGGACAATCCCCAGGGACCTTTCTTGGGGACAAGCTATGATCCCGAAACAGGCAATCTGGTCGAGGTGGCGGATAAATTTTCAAAGATCACGCCCTTTTACCAAAGGGGAGATCAGCTCCAATCTGCCATTCAAAAGCAGGATCTGCCATTAGCGCGGGATTACATGAAGGTCAGAGATCAGCTTACCCCGGAGCAAAGAGACGGGGTTAAAAATAAATTTCATGTCAATGTCAGAGAAAAGGGATATGACTGCAAAACATGCCATGCCGAAAAAGGCATTCTGGATTTTAAGAAATTGGGTTTTGCTGACAATCGAATCGAAGATTTGGTCCAGTTGAACGTTAAAGGCATGTTAACCAAATACGAGGAATTTTACCTGCCGGATCTATTTATAGAGCCTGAAGCGGCAGCCCCTGAAGCTAACAATGAGTGAATTTTAAATATTAAAGGGATGATTCTGAAAATAATTCGTTTTGCAAGGGGTTTCTATTTGGTTGCATCGAAAGACGCTTTGGTTCATTGCATCATCGTCCTATCCCTCCTGTTAATTCCCGGCATCGCTTATGCCGTCGAATGCATCAACAGCCGATTTCTTTTTGAAATCAAGCCGGAAGCCGACCAGCCCAGTGATCTCTCAGTTGTTTCCAACGGCGATATCTACCTTGTAGACGGCGTAAACAACCGGATTATGGTGCTGGATTCACGCGGCGAGTTGAAATTTTCTTTTGGGAAGCAGGGTGGGGGTGAAGGTGAATTTAAATATCCGCTTGGAATTGATATTTCAGATCAGGGAAAGGTGTTTATCGCTGATACGGGAAACCACAGGATACAGGTATTCGATTTAAAAGGTAACTTTTTGTACATGTTTAAGGTTGGCAGCGGTCCCGGCGAAAAGCCTTCCGATCCGGTGGATGTACTCGCCTCCAAGCTCAAAGGCTACGTGTACGTATCGGACAATGATAACCATAAAATAAAAGTATATAACCGGAAAGGCATTTTCCAATTCGAATGGGGGAAATTT
>JAFDCA010000515.1 GCA_019313025.1 Deltaproteobacteria bacterium | reverse complement strand
GCGTTTAAATACATCAATAACCATACAACCGCAGACGCTAAAATTCTGGCTGTATTTCTGGGTAACCGAAGTTATTACAGTGACCGGGAAATTCGTTTTGACTTCAATCGATTTATTTATGATGTCTTTAAAAAGAACTATTCGAATGAAATGATATTGGATAATTTTAAAAACAGTGGTATTACGCACATTCTGATACGTTATGATCTCTTCAACAATTGGATTCAATACAATTTTGATGAAAATGAAAAACAAAAAATCGACTTTATTTTTAAAAATTATACTGAACTTCTTTTTTCAAAAAACGGACACGGTGTTTACCATTTAAAATCCAGCCGATCTTTTAGGCTCTCCGGATGCGCCCGGAGATTAAACAAAAACCTGATGCCAGGGACCCATCAAGATGCTTAATGAAAAATCGATTGCCGTAGTGATTCCGGCTTATAATGAATCTTCTCAAATTGCCAAAGTGATCGAAACGATACCTGCTTTTGTGGACAGAGTAATTGTCGTTGACGATGCCAGTAAGGACGATACCGCTCAAATCGCCGAGGAATACCGGCAGCGATCAGGCAAGATCGAAATCATACGACACAAGAACAATCGGGGTGTCGGCGGCGCAATTTCTACAGGCTACAAATTAGCCAGAGACGCGGGAATAGAGGTAACCGCCGTCATGGCCGGCGACGGCCAGATGGATCCCGATGAGTTGGAAAAAATAGTCACACCGATAATTGAAGGCTCCGCTGATTATGTTAAAGGAAATCGCCTGTTTTACGGCGATGCCTGGAACATGATCCCCCGATATCGGTATTTGGGTAATTCGTTTCTTTCATTGATGACCAAAATTGCCTCAGGATATTGGCATATCGCCGATTCTCAGAGTGGTTATACGGCTATTTCACTGGTTGCATTGAAACGAATCAACCTGGATACAATTTACAAAGATTATGGGATGCCAAACGATCTTTTGATCAAATTGAACCAACATGATTTTCGCGCTCGGGACGTGCATATCAGACCGGTATATAATGTTGGCGAAAAATCGGGCATAAAATTAAGAAGAGTGATTCCTAAAATAAGCTGGCTATTATTTAAAGGATTCTGGCGAAGACTTTTCTTCAAGTATGTTATACGTGATTTTCACCCTTTAATATTTTTCTATCTTCTTTCGTTTGTATTGCTGGGCTTGAGCTTTCCTTTAGCTGTCAGATTATTTTACATCTGGATCACAAGGGGCGATATTCCCGATATGAACGCACTGGCATTGATCTTTACATTGATCAGCGGATTGCAAACACTTTTTTTCGGCATGTGGTTCGACATGGAGTATAATAAAAACTTAAAATAATATTTTCGTTGTGAATTAAAAATGCAGGATTTTACATTCAGCGCGTATCGAAACTATTTAACTGCAATTCGAAAGTCATACCCCTATATCCTGCGATTTGACGACTACCTTCGCTTAAATCAGAAACCCGACTCCTTTTGTCTGATTCGTCATGATGTGGATCGAAAACCGAACAATGCACTTAAAATGGCCCATATAGAGCATTCTTTGGATATCGCATCGACCTATTGTTTTCGAACCAAAAAGCACACGTTTAAGCCTGATATCATCTCGTCGATTTCGAAATTGGGGCATGAAATTGCTTATCACTACGAATCCCTGTCTGATACCAAGGGAAACATGGATGAAGCCATAAAGGACTTTAAGCGCAATCTGGTGAAACTGAGAAAACTTGCACCGATCTCCACGATTTCCATGCACGGGCGTCCGTTTAGTCGGTATGACAACAGAGACATCTGGAAAGACGCGGATAAACACAAACAATTGATCGATCAACACAATATCCTGGGTGAAATTTATTTGGACATTGATTATTCGGACATCGCCTATATTAGTGACACGGGAAGAAATTGGCGGTCTCAAAAAGCGAATCGCAGAGATCATGTAAACTCCAATATTGTGCTGGATTTTCGAAATGGGCGCAGCTTATTGGATTACCTGAAAAATCGGCCTCATCCTAAGCTGGTTTTTCAGATTCATCCTGAACGCTGGTCTGAACTGAATTTTGAATATTTGATTCAGTATTCGAAAGATAAAGCTATCAACCTGGTAAAATCGCTGGTATGAAAAAGTTAATATTTGTATCGACCGGACGATGCGGCACAAAAAGAATTGCACAGATTCTAAGAAAATGCCTTCCCGAAGAATTTGCGGTCGTCCATCAAATGCGCTTTTCGAGATTGGGCAATGTCCTTGGGAACCTGTTTTTTTATTTCGGAGCGTCGGAAAAAATCAAATATCGGTTGTATAATTTTATTGTATCAAAAAATTGTTCGCGAAAACATTTTATCTGCTCGGATCCATTAACTTCTATGATCATACCAAAAGACAATATTGATTCTGCGGATGTGTGCATTGTGCACATTGAGCGTAAACCCGAAGCGTTTGCCGAATCGATGTTCAGATTGAGCCGTCGGCGGATAAATAGTTTTGTTGCTCACAACTTCATTCCATTCTGGCAAATTGG
>JAFDCA010000514.1 GCA_019313025.1 Deltaproteobacteria bacterium | reverse complement strand
GAAGTCATTCAGGAAGGGCTGAGGAGGCTCTTTTTGAGAGACAATGGCTGCAGCTCCTCTTTTAAACGCCTGATGCATAAAATCATGACCGTCGGCAGTTTGCCCTTCAATGGCGACAAACATACCACCCGGTTGAACCTCCTGGGCCCTGTAATGAATTGATCCAATGTCTGAATCCGGCAGGTGCGCATAGCGCATAGCGCATGGCGCATGGCGTTCTTTTTCATCACGCTTTGCGCTTTGCGCTTTGCTCTCCGCGCCTAAAGTGATCGGCTCAATTGCTTCAAGTAACTTTGACAGCTTCACCCTTGCGCCTCACTGTCCAGGGACACCCTGAATTTTGTCGTACCGCCATCAGGCGGCACGTTTAAATAGTTCAGGGTTTGCTGAGCAATTTGTTTAAATACCGGTGCTGCTACGATACCGCCATAATATTTTCCCTTAGGCTCATCAATAACCACTATAACCGCAATCTCCGGATTGTCGGCAGGCGTAAAACCGATAAACGATGCCGTATGGCTGTTGACCGAGTATTGGCCGTTTTCATCTAGCTTCCGGCTGGTACCTGTCTTACCGCCTACGGAATATCCGTCGAGGGCGGCGTTCACCCCGGTGCCGCCTTCTGTGATGACGGTTTTCATGATATTTTTGACTATTTTTGCGGTGCGGGCTGAAATGGCCCTTCTGATTTCCTGCGGTTTGAAACGCTTGACGGGATGATCGTTTTGATTGACAATTTCTTGAACAATATACGGCTTCATGAGGATACCGTCATTTGCAATTGCGGAAACCGCCGTGACCATTTGAATCGCCGAGACGGAAACCCCATGGCCAAACGAAATGGCACCGGTGTCGATATTCGACCAGGATCTGTAATTGGACAGGCTGCCGGTTGTCTCACCAGGAGAGTCAATGCCCGTTTTCCGGCCGAATCCAAAATTTCGCAAGGTGCGGTATAGATTCTTGGCGCCCACCTTTTCACCGACTTTTACCGCCCCGATGTTGCTCGAGAACTTGATAATTTGTTGGAGCGACAACCATCCGTGTTTATGAATGTCGTGAACAACGTTTTTTCCAATTCGGTAGGCACCATTCTCACAATAAAAAATGCTGCTGGGTGTGGTTTCACCATACTCCAGAGCGGCGGCAGCGCTGAAAATTTTCATGGTTGAGCCCGGTTCAAATGAATCGGTGACAGCTCGGTTGCGCCACAGGGATTTATCGAAATCCGCGTAGGCGTTCGGATTGATATGCGGACAATGGGCAATTGCCAAAATAGCCCCGGTGCGCGGCTGCATAACAATTGCGAGGGCGGAGAGAGCCGAATATTGATCCACTGCTTCCTGCAGAGCTTTTTCGGTTATATACTGAATGTTGCTGTCAATGGTCAGAATCAGATCATGGCCGCGGTTGTTTGCAGATCGCTCGGGCTCGGCACTGAAGCCGTTGCCCAGTGCATCCTTGAAAACTGTAAATTTTTTGGGTGCCCCTTTGAGAAGCTGATTGTAATAAAATTCGATTCCTTCCAGACCGGCTCCGTCCAACCCGGTAAAACCCAAAGCCTGGGCAGCTAGGGTCGTATGGGGATAAAAGCGGTTGTACTCCGTGACGAAATCAATGCCCGGTATCTGAAGTTCTCTAACGGCCCTGGTTTCCTTGGCAGTCGTTTGGCGTTTGATCCAAACAAACGGTTTGTTTGCCGCCAGTTTGCGTTGGATTTTAGCAGCGTCCAAATTTAAAATATCGGCCAGCACTTTGGCGGTGAACTGGGTGCCTTCTAGCCGGGGTGGATAAGCGGCAATGGATGTCACATTAATACTGACAGCCATTTCTCGAAGGTTGCGATCATAAATGATGCCGCGTTTGCCTGATGTGGTTAACGACTGTTCGTATTGATCGGATGCCTTTTGGGACAACCACGGGCTGCGATATACCTGCAGATGAATTACCTTGGCCGAGATTACCATAAAGGCAATCAGAAAAAAGGCGCCCACCAGCAGTATCCGGAATTTAAAATATTTATTTTCCATGTTCATTTGTTCATGGTATTAAAATCATTTGTTTCGATGTCGGCGTGATTAGACCCAGCTGCGTTTTAGCTATTTTCGCAATGCGCGAGGGTGATTTCAGACGCGCGAATTCAATTTTTAAGTTGTCCTGCATGGCCGACAGTTGCCGTAAGCGGGACGTTTGCGCTGTGATTTCATATTTGATGCGAACGCTCTGCACCCTGCACCAGGTGTAAAAAAGAAGCTCAGCGATAAAAACGAGCATCAAACAAAGAAAGACAATGGTTACTTTTGGGTTGCGATGTTTGCGTTTTTTTGTTTTCGCCATCTTGTTCGTATAAATGGTTTTGATCGGTTGGATCGTTGACGGCTGACAATTTTTTCTGTCATCCGCCTTCTAAAGCTTTTCTGCCGCTCGCAGCCGAGTGCTTCTAGCCATGGGGTTGGCGATAGCTTCTTCTGTTGTGGGCCGTACCACCTTCTTGGTTAGAATGCTGACTTGCGGTTTCTGGCCGCAAGCACACATGGGCAGCTGCGGTGGACACGAACATCCTTTTTCAAGGGCTTTCAATTGCTGTTTTACGATGCGATCTTCCAGTGAGTGGAATGAGAGCACACACAGGCGGCCGCCGGGATTCAGAAAATCTGGGACCTGTTCCATGAAGGTTTTTAGTCTTTCGAGTTCCTGATTGACCGCGATTCGCAGCGCCATGAATACCCGGGTGGCCGGGTGGATCTTTTGTTTGGACAATGCATGTCGCGGGATCGCATCAATGATTAATTGAGCCAGCTGTTGGCTGGTCCGAATCTTTTTCTGCTTTCTGACTTTTACGATTTTATGAGCGATTTGCTTTGCCCAGCGTTCCTCGCCGTAGTCTCTAAAGAGGTTTCGCAGATCTTCCCGGGCCAGATTGTTGATGAGATTTTCCGCAGTTTGCCCTGATTGCTTATCCATGCGCATATCCAGCGATTCATCTTTTCTGAAGCTGAATCCCCGGCCGCTGTTTTCAATTTGGTGGAGTGAAACACCGAGATCCAAAAGTATTCCGTCGACCGCAGCAATCTTTAATTGTGACAGGAAATCAGGAAGCTGAATGAAATTGCCGTTAAACAGGCGGATATTCGATGCATAGGGT
>JAFDCA010000513.1 GCA_019313025.1 Deltaproteobacteria bacterium | reverse complement strand
TCGTCCTGTGAAAATCAAAATTTTGATCTCACAGCATAGGAGATTTATGTCTTGATTTCACTTTTCATATGCGACCCCTGAATTAATTGTTGATTTTGTCTTTCAATAAAGCGTTTTGAGGCTTAAAAATATAACTGCAAAACGAAAAACATATATTTATAGCTATTGTCAGAATAACATTCCGTTTCACCCGCCGGATAATTTCGTTGAGATCTGCAAGAACTCGCAAACAAAAGCGCGTAAAAGAGAACATGTCCATGGCTTTTTAGAATATCGTTCAGTAGTTTGATTTTACTTTTTAATTTGAAATACTTCGAAGATGTTCTCTTGAACGCGCTCTAATTTGCTCAGACAGCTTCCCGACCTCAACGAAATCATCCGGGCGTCTTACGGTAAATCGTGACCGTTATTCATTCAATCGGAACATATTTTTATCAACTGATATAAAAGCAAAACAATATTAATAAGGGTCAAAAGTAGACTTGACCCCTTTCTTATTTAATTGTCTCGATACACTTGATCAAGGTACAGAAGCGTCTTACATATCATCAAACTGAAACACATTCATTTTATTTTAGAACGTTTTATCTTCTTAAATATTAAATGTTTAGCTAAGTAATGATATATTGGCATAGCTTTCGCCTTTTGTGAATAAATGTTGACTGAGTGTAGCGTTTCAGTGAGCTGTTTGAGAGATGTCGGCAAGGATGAGTGACTCTAACCCCATATTACGGTATTTATGGAAGCCGAAGCTATAATCAACGCGGTTCTTGATTTCGATCGGGAAAAAACCACCCAATTGGTACAAACCCAACTGGATCAGGGCGCGGACGCAATGGTGATCCTAAACCAAGCTTTGATTTCCGCCATGGATGAGGTCGGCAGGCAATTTAGTGCGGGCGTTTTTTTTGTGCCGGAAATGCTGATGGCGGCCGAGGCCATGCAGGCTGGTCTTGAAGTTCTCAGACCTCATCTGGCAAAATCCGAGATCAAGGCCAAAGGCACCATCCTCATTGGCACTGTCAAGGGCGACCATCACGACATCGGCAAAAACCTGGTAGCCATGATGCTGGAGTGTGCCGGATATCGCGTTATAGATTTGGGTGTAAACGTCAGTAAGGGCAAGTTCCTGGCTGCTGCTAAAAAATATGGGACGCACATCGTTGCCCTCTCCGCCCTGATGACCACGACCTTGTCGGAGATGGAAGCGGTTGTTGCCGATGTCAAAACCAAGGGCGGGAGCAGCTTGAAGACCCTGGTCGGCGGTGCGCCGGTGACCGAATCTTTTGCCGCTAAAATCGGAGCTGATGGGTACAGCCCGGATGCCGCCGGTGCCGTCTCCATGGTCCGCAGTTTGGTACCTGCGTAAGAACTGAAAATTTTGAAATGGATCTCCGGATGAGGACGCACATGACCAGTCGCGAACGCTTTTTGAAAACAATGCGGTACGAAAAGACTGACCGCGTCCCATACTTTGAAGAGGGGATTCGAAAAGATGTCATCAAAGCCTGGCGCAAACAGGGGCTGACAAAACAAGAGAAACTCTCTGGAATGTTCTCTACGGATCGGCGCGAAGAAATAGAAGTGGACTTGGAACCTCGCCCCAAGCTAAAGAAATGGCCCACTTCCCGGAATGAACTGGATGTCTTGAAGAAAAGTTTAGATCCGGATGATTCCCGCCGGCTGCCTTGGAGATGGTCTCGGCGGGTCCGAAACTGGCAATCCCGCGATCACATGCTCATGCTTCGGGTGCATCGCGGCTTTTTCTTGTCAATGGGCGTTTACGGCTGGGATCGGTTTTCCGAAGTGATTCGCCTCCTCATAAAAGACCCGAAATTCATTCGAGAAGCTTTGACGATCCAGGGTGAGTTCGCGGCCCGAATGGCAGATAGGGTTCTGGCCGAGGTTGAAGTCGATGCCGCCGTTTTCTCCGAGCCCATCGGCGGAAACGATCGACCCCTGCTATCCCCTCAGATGTATGAGGAGTTCGTTCTGACAAGCTATCAACCGGTCCTTGACGTGCTGAACCGTTATGGAATCGAAACAATTATCCTGCGTACCTATGCCAATGCGCGAATACTGATCCCAAGCCTCCTCAAATGGGGCTTCAATTGTCTTTGGGCTTGCGAGGTCAACATTGAGGCCATGGACTATTGCGATTTGCGCCGCGAGTTCGGCCCAAAGTTGCGCCTGATCGGAGGCATCGATCTTGACGCTTTAAGGCGCGATAAAGAGGCGATCCGCCGTGAAGTTGAGGAGAAGGTACCGCCCTTGTTGGCCCAGGGTGGCTACGTACCTCTGGCAGACGGGCGCGTAAGAGCGGATGTTCCCTTTGAGAACTATGTCTATTATCGGAAGCTGTTGGAGAAGGTAACGGCGAGGTGATCCTTGGTGACCCCTTAATGGTGGAGCGATATTATTTAGCGAACAGATCTAAAAACGGAGGTATATGTGGAAAAACTGAAAGGTTATCAGAAGAAATATTTGAAGGGGCTTGTTCACGGCATGAAACCAGTGGTTTTTGTAGGTCAGAAAGGACTCTCCCCCACTTTAACCAAAGCTGTTGATGAGTCACTGGAAAAACATGAGCTTATTAAGGTGAAATTTATTGATTTCAAGGAAAAAAGTCAGAAAGAAGAAATCGCCGATGCCATTGAAATAGAAACCTCATCTGAATTGGTGGGAATGATTGGTCATATTGCAATTTTTTATCGCCAGCAGAAGGACACCGAAAGAAGAAAGATCAATCTTCCAAAGCGTTAGACGGGGTAATGCCTCTGGGTTAGACCGAAATAATATGCTTAAATACAGAGACAATGGCCGCTAAGGGTGCGAAAAGCGACATACAATTGTTTGTTTATAATAAATTTCAATATGATAGCTTGGCCCAACCCCAATCCTCAACCCCCAGCAAACAATGATTAGGGATCAAAGGGCGGAGGTCGGAAGGGTTTTGTCATCTTCGTTGGATACACCCCGCTTACAATATTAATTTCCCATAGGAAATGGAGTTAAACTAAGCAGAAGTCATTTTCGAATTAAGGTTTAGAAATTCTCGTGACGGACAATTTCGCCTTCTATCAGGTAAATAACTTCTTCGGCGATGTTGGTGGCATGGTCTGCAATGCGTTCAAGATGACGCGAGATTAAAAGCAGGTTAACCAAATGCTCTCCCTGTTCGGGATTCTTTCTGATGGCATCTTTCACCAAACGGTGAACTTCACCGTTAATCTTATCAACCTCATCATCAAGGATACATACTTTGATGGCGACATCCTTATCCAGGTTTACCAGGGCATCCAGACTTTTCTGTAGCATGAACTCTGTCTTATTCACCATTTCAGAAAAGTCAAAATAAAAATCAAAATGGTGTTTTCTTTTTGAGAGATAGTTTACCCCACGTG
>JAFDCA010000512.1 GCA_019313025.1 Deltaproteobacteria bacterium | reverse complement strand
GAAAAATCTTTGAAAGATTTGCGTCATCTGTTTTTGCCTTGCCTTACCTAACTTTTCCGCTGCAACTAGTAGGTTGGTACCCCCCCCCATCCAGACCGGATATTCAAAACATCTCAGCAAAATATATATTAAGAATTTTGCCTTAAAAACCGATAGGATTTTAGGGGTTACCATCCACAGTGGTCAAAATTTATTGATTCCAATTGTAGGAATTAACCTGGAGAGGAATTCATCGGAATGTATACTGGGTTTCAGAATAGTCAGATAAAAACACAAAGAATGTATTTGCATAGAAAGGAAGCGCTTAAGATTCTAACCATTGGTGGCGGTAGTGGTCAATACACACTTCTATCAGGATTAAGAGACATAAAAAATATAGAAATCACCGCAGTGGCCTCTATGGCTGATAACGGCGGCAGCACCGGCAGATTGAGAAACGAACTCGGTGTTTTACCTCCCGGTGATATTCTCAAATGTGTGATCGCACTTTCTCCCATACGGGATACTGCAAAAAAAATCATGCTAAAGACACTGAAAAGTGACAGGCGTTTGCAAGGTCATAAAGCAGGAAACCTTCTGATTACAATGCTTTCAAGATACACAGGCAGTTTTCCAGCAGCCATCCAAGCTTTATCTGAAATTCTTGAGATATCTGGTCGCGTCTTGCCGGGAACCACCAATAAAGCCACACTTGTCGCCGAGTTAGTTGATGGACGCCGGATTTACGGTGAATCGGCGATTGATATACCACAAAGCACGCAACGGGAACAAATCAAGGATCTATTTTTAGTTCCGCACCATAACGGTTCAGTTTCAGCCTATCCCCCTGTAATTGAAGCAATAAAAATTTCAGATGTTATCCTGATAGGGCCCGGTGATTTATTTACAAGTATTATTGCAAGTCTCATAGTACCGGGAATTAAAGAAGCAATCCAAAGCACAAATGCTATAATATTTTATATTTTAAACATCATGACCAAATTTGGCGAAACGCATAATTTCAAAGGAAATGATTTTGTCCAAAAACTCGAAACGTATCTTGGGCGGCAAGTTGATGGAATCATCTGTAACAATAGGAAACCAGCCGATAGACTATTGAAAAAGTATCTGGCAGAAAAATCTGAATTTGTTGAAATTGAACAACTGGAAAAACGAATAAACAATCGTCTGATTTATGCCGACGATTTGTTGGATTCTTCAGGTGAAATCGTACGCCATGATTCGAAAAAATTGGCATCTATAATTCAATCTATCATCTCCAATGCACACTTTATTGAGTGCGGAAAATCGACCAGTGACCCTATTTTAACGCAATTTGTTCTAAAGGATTCCGCTAAAATGCCGATCAAGTATAAAAGTGTGAAAGCATTGCAAAGAATCTCTCAATAACTCAACCAATTACATTAAAAACTTAAAAAAATGGAAACTGACCTGATTGGCGTTAGCGCCAATATAGCTCGTGTGCAAGAATTGATTCAGGGAATAGCTGATACCGGTTTAAACACGGTGGTTTGCGGTGAAACAGGCGTTGGGAAAGAACTGGTTGTTAAGATGTTGTATCAAAAATCCGAACGGAATGGAGGTCCGTTTGTTAAAGTGAACTGTGCCGCCTTGCCCGATAATCTGCTGGAAAGTGAGATGTTTGGTTATGAACGGGGTGCCTTTACCGGAGCACAGCGAAAAATGCGGGGAAAATTCGAACAGGCCAACCGAGGTGTATTATTTTTAGACGAAATAGGCGACATGTCCATATCCCTTCAAGCGAAGCTGCTGCACGCGCTACAAGATGGCGAATTTATTCCCCTGGGCTCTGAAAAAACGGTTAAAAGTAATGCCTGGGTTATCGCTGCCACCAACCATGATCTTGCTTTAGACCTAAAAGCCGGAAAATTTAGGGAAGATTTATACTATAGAATAAGCATGGCGAGCATAAATATTGATCCACTCCGCAAAAGGCCGGAAGATATAGCACCACTGATCTCTTATTATATTGAACAATATGTTTCACAATTAAAGGCCAGACAACCACTGAATCTCAATGAAAAATTGATGGATAAGCTGAGGGCATATCATTGGCCGGGAAATGTGCGGGAACTGCAAAATGTGCTCAGACGAATCATTGTGCTTGGTGAAGGGGAAGAAAGTATCGATTCAATGATTCCTGTTAGCGATCCCGGCCGAAAATTACACGATGATAGCAAAAAAGCAGATATTGCATCAAAATTTATCAGATTTTCAAGACTAAATGGTCAGGAGTTGGATCTCTCGGATTTGTCACTCAAAAAGTTTAAAAAGCAGGTGGCAGATCAGGTCGAAAAAGATGTCATCTCTTATGTCCTTGAAAAAACCGGTTGGAACCGCACCCGCGCTACCCAAATTTTAAAAGTAAGCTACAAAACGCTGCTTACAAAAATAAAGGAATTGGAACTTAGACCTCTGAATAATTTCGAATAGTAAACCAGCATACGTGCCTGTGGCTGGAAGCGGCACCGTAAGTCAAATCACGAAATTTCAGTATTTCACCCTGCCTGCCAACACCCAAATCCAATCGGAGCAACCTTACAATTTGTATATATTTCCCCAACTTCAAAAAAACATTACTTTTTTTTCATGGCGAAGTATTTAGATTTATAATCTGAGCGCTGTTGACAAAAAAAATGCTTAACTTCATAATAACAATCTGATACGAATAGAGTTGAATGGTAAAAATCAACTTTAAATAGTTTAAATGCCTGAAATACAAAGGATACCCTAAAAGCACGTTGTTGTCTGCAGAGCGTGCCGTTGGAGAAAGAATTTGCAGGCCACACCAGAAATATCGGCAGCCGAGTTGCCTTTTTATTTTCGAAAAGCGAGCTGATCCACATTTGATACTGAAAAACTCCCAAAGGAGGCGGAGCGATGGAAGATCTGATCAGTTACATTGCACGGGCACTGGTTGATTTCCCGGATGAGGTGGAAGTTAGTGCAGTTGAAGGCAGACACACCACTGTATTGGAACTTAGAGTGGCAAAAAAGGATATGGGAAAAATTATTGGTAGACAGGGTAGGACCGCCCAAGCAATCCGAACTATTTTAAGCGCAGCATCGGGTAAAAAAAGACAACGACACGTCCTGGAGATTATAGAGTGATGAATGATCACACAAAAAGAGGGCGCTCCACCATAAACGGGAATGCCCTTTTTGTCTCCGGATCGGGCAATTAGACTACCGTGACATTTACAGCTCGGGGACCTTTTTGCCCCTCTTCTATGTCAAAGCTAACCCGGTCACCTTCACTAAGTGATTTGAAACCGGTTGCATTGATACCTGAATGGTGAACAAATACATCCGGACCCTCCTCCTGTTCAATAAAGCCGTAACCTTTACGTTCATTAAACCATTTGACAATTCCATTGGCCATAGTGCCATCCTCCATCTTTATAGTTTTTTCGTGGTTCCAAACTTCAGGCAGACCGCTTTACAAATAATTCGTTCCTTCAGAACGAAACCGGACCGCTTATAAAATTGTGGTCTTATGAATAAAATGGTTCATGTACAACTTCCCGATAAGGAAGATAGGACGCTTTCAGGCAGGATACTATCAGTCATCAACATATCGCCGACCAAGGGGGTTTAAATCCGGATTGACATGGTTGGGAGAAGAAAAAGGGTTTTGACGGTTTTTCCCATCCTGCCTGAGCATACAAAATATTTTGCGATTTGGGTTAAAAATTAAGCGGAGAAGGTAACCTGCACAAATTCATCCTTCTGTAATCACATTACGAATTATTATATTCCTTATCATCCTGTGATGCAAGGAAAAATTGATTGCCGGTTATTCAACCTGTACTTTCGCTGTTGCAATTGTCAGTTTTTTTGTTAGAAGATTCCAAATTTTGTGATATATTCGCTGTTCGATCCTCTTTCAAACTTATCGGGAATATTCTATCTCCAATCATAGGAGGTTTTGTGCAACAATTTCAAATTTTTATGTTGAAGATAGGTAGAATTGTGCCGATTTGGACAATTGCCTTATTTGCAACCGCAACTTTCATTACAGGTGCGGCATCTGCAGCCGACACATCCAAGGCTGAGACCTCTCCAAAACCGGAAAATACGCCCATTATAATTACCGCCGAGCAGCTGGATTCAGATAATAATGCAAAATTTGCTGAATTTAGTGGTAATGTGAAGGAAATCCAGGCGGATTTTGTGATCCCCTCTGATAAATTGAGAATTTATTAAAAGGGAGAATTGTTGAATACCGAAAAGAAAGGAAACGATGAAGAGACGTTGAAAAAAATCGTTGCCACCGGCAATGTCAAAATAACGTCGGATCAATAT
>JAFDCA010000511.1 GCA_019313025.1 Deltaproteobacteria bacterium | reverse complement strand
TCGTCCTTTAGTGCTTCACCAGCCAAATACACTTCTTTTTTCCCGGTTTCGTCCAAAGGAATATCAATGCGCCCCCGAAAGACCTCTTCCAAATTCCAGGCGGTCTGACCGTGACGAACCACGTATAGTTTGGTCATGATCAAAAGCTCCAAATAGTTGGTTTTAGTGGGTTTATAGACGAGTTCTATTTTGTTTTGAAAAACTTTGTCTTTCCCCACAATGCGAGATCTTCGATGAGATTTGCATGTCCAGCATTACAGGGGTCAAAGATAGATGGTTTTGTTTAGAGGTTTTGTGTCTAAAATACAAATTTCAATAATCAATGGCCAAAACTTTCCAAGACGAGACATTTTTTGGATTTTCGAATTTAAGTCATTGAAAATTTGTTTGATATTTGGAATTTGGACTTTGGAATTTCAATAAGTCAATGAACTTCCGCTAAAGCATATCCCCTTTGGGGGCAACCAATGTCTGGTTTTTACGATCAGGATTCTTAACTTAAATGCCTTTGATTTTCTGGTGAAGTTCTTTGGTTTTTTCCATGCGGGCCCGGTCGCGTTCTTGAGCCAGGCGTATTATGTTTTTATCGGCAGCCGCCAATTTGGGGTCAAGGGGATCTTTACCTTGAATGAATCCATCGATAAGGGTCCGGTAGGCATGGATCATCTCAGAAATCAAAGCAATCGGGTATTCACGTCCCTGAACTTTGAGGGTTTGTAAACCCAAATCAACATACTGTTTCAGCTCTTCACCGGAAATGGCAAAGGCAACATTCGGCTGGTGTCGGATTTTTTCATTAATATGGGTAATTTCTTCAGAACTCTTGCCTTTACGGCGCATCAGTTTTTCTCTCTGGGCTTCGGTGAGCAGACAGAATCTAAAACAGCTGCCGCTTCTGTCCGGCCAACCTTCGTATTCAACAATTTCATTGCCGTTTTCATCGTGATAAACTTTTTTAATATAGGAGTCACTGGTTATTTCATGAAACAGACAATTGCCCACACCTCCAATACAACGGTTGCCGTGGATGAGTATTTCGGTGAGAACCCCGACGTCATCCGCATCTTTTTTATAGGCGTTCAGTTTTTGGACGGTATTGATTTCTGTACTGGCTACAATCTGGGTGGCACCGGCTTCTCGATAATATTCCATTTCTTTTTTTGTCCGGATATTACAGCCAACACTGGCATGGATAACCAGTTCCGGATAGTTGCGCTGAATGAGCCGCATGAGATCCGGAGTTTTGACGATAACCCCTTCCACATCATATTGTGCCCACTTTGCGACTTTGCTCAATACCCGAATAAAGTGTTTTTCCTGAATTTCTGAATTAATCGCCACCCGAATCTTGCCGGAATAGGCATCGGCGATACGTACGGCTTCTTTGATTTCGCTGTCCTCAAGTTCCCAGGCGCACTTTCTTCTGCTGAAACCTTTTGCCCCAACATAGACGGCATCGGCGCCGCTTTTCAAAACGGCTTCCACCATTGCAAGGCTGCCGCCAGGAGCCAGCAATTCGTTCATTTTATTGGATCCTCCCTTGTCTCTAAAACGGTGCATTTTCCGTTTTTACGAATCAATCACCAATTATAAAACATATGAGGGATAAATTCAATACCATATTATTTTGAATCAATTGTAACCTAGAAACGCAAGACTTTAAAGGTATCTGCTGATACTGTCAAGAAATTTTTACTTAAACGGGGTGTTTCCACTTTTGTTTCTAATTTAAACGAGTTTTATGATGGGTTTTGATTTTCAACATCTTGTCATGCAGCCGCTTTGCTCGTAAACAGAAGCTTTCCAGTTTTGCGGTGATAAGTTGAGGAAAAGGAGAACCGTCGCTTTCAATGGCCAAAAAAGGTAGGTCGTCAAGATTGGTGAGCAATGATTGAAGTCGTTTGTTGTTTGGATCCGTCGCCAGTTTGCCTTTGTTCGTCATGGCTTCGTTAAGGAGGGCTTCTGCCAGACGGTTTGGCATACAACCAAAAGGACCGATGGCAATGACGCCACAAGTATGCGACGCTATATCGGTCAGGGCGCTTCCCACGGTCAAAATGGCTTCACCGGCCAGATTGAGTGATACATCGGGAGAGGCATTGTTTATGATGGATTTGATGTTTAAGGGTTCTGCTTGAACCAGTCCCGTGCCTTCCAATATCGATTTGATACGCCTTGAATATCGTGCCATATATATTTTTTTAAGTAAAAACGACAGTTTTTCCCGAAATGACATGTCATAATCGACAAGTCCTTTATCCACCAGATAGTCGGAATAGAGGGCCCACTCGGCAATAGGCGAACAAATGGTGGCGAATCCTTTTTCCGCAAGCCGTTCTGTCAGATATTGTCTGGATAGTTCATCTCTCCTGACGAAGATTTCACCCACAACAGAGATTGTCGGCACCGCTTCCGGGGGATGCTTCAGAGGAATTTTTCGGATGTGTTTGGCCGTTTGAATGAGTTGTTTTTCAAGTTGGGAATAATCCCCTTTTTCAAATTTGTCGATAATTAAATCCCATTGCGTATTGAAAATTCCAATGGCCGATTCAACATCAACGGCATTGGCCAGCAACATTGATCGAATGTCTTCCATGGTGTCGGACACGATCACACCACACCATGCTTTTAAATGAAAATCGTTGCCTAACCCGGCATATGAATTCTCTGATGTAAGTGAAAATAGGGCCACATCGGGTATTTCTTGCTTTTTCACCAGATCTTCCATGAAAATCCGATATTGCCCAAAACGACATGGACCGGAACCGGTCAACATAAAATAAACCAGAATATCCCTCTCTTTTTTTTCATTGTAAATGAAATTGAGCAAGGTTCCTGTGGTGAGTATCAAGGGCAGACATTCCTTACAGGACGTATTTGCCCGTCCGAGTTTCAAAATTGTTTCGTTTGATGGAGGATGGGCAATGGCATTATAACCGAGACCGCGAAATACAGCCGCAAGAGACTCCGTCGTTAGTTTTCCCATAGATGGAATCAATAGTTTTACGCGTGGATGAATCATGGGCAGGGTTTTACCTGAAGAAGTGATCACCTTTGGGATGCCTTTTTCCAGCTTTGTGCGAGCGAGAGTAAAGGTTCGTTTTTTTGAAGCCACACGTTGTGTGGCTGTCAATTCTCGGTATGCGGATATGATATCGATAAATGCTTCGATTCGGGTTTCCAGGCCGGCATCGGCGGTATGACTGTCCAGTTCAAGGGTCAGGGACGGTTTTCGACCCATAATGTCCCTAAAATATCCAATAATAAACGAATCCGGACCACAGGAAAAATTGGTGATAAAAGTGCCAAAAAGTTGAGGGTGCTTTTTTACGACCCTGGCAACTTGAAGGATGCGCTGACCCATCCCCCAATACATATGGCGTTTTGATTTTTCACGATTAAATAAAAGAAAATCAAAAGGTATGACCAGGATGCCTCTTGATGCGAGTTTGTGAGGAATACCCATGTGTGCTTCTTCAACAAAACCGTTGTACGGTCGAGCAAAAATCACGACAGCGATCTGATTTGGGTCGGCTTCGAGTTGTTGCAGCACTTTTTTACCGATGTGACTCATTTCAGCCATACATGCCGTTTGTCGCTTCATGGAAGCGTTGAAGGCTGATATGGCTGCTTTTGGACGGCAACCCATTTGAACAGCCGTTTCTATCAATGGCGTTCTTGCTGAATCCAAACCCTTGGTCAAATCAAGAAGCGGGGTCAGAATGGTTGTTCCTTTGGTTTTTAATTCTTTGAGTTTTTGGCGAAACGCAGCCTGAAGATAGTAAGTTTCCCCTTGGACAAAGGGACAGACCTGTGCACTGGAGTTGCCATCCGAGATTGGAAGGGCCTTAAAATGGGGAAGAAAAATAAATTCAGGCGGGTGTTTCATTTCAATAAGGGTATGAAAAAATCCATGAGTAAGTTCCGCCGGATAGCAAAAAGAAGCATTTTTTTGGTCTATTCCTTTTTGGGTGTAGAAATCCGGAACAACAATCTCAAATCCAAGTTTAGCAAAAAATGTTGAATACAGAGGGTAATAGGTGTTGACTAAAAAGCTTTTATTGATACCGATTTTTTTGGGGGTTTTCTTTCTTTTTTTAGCGAAAGAATCCTGAGCAGTATCGAAAACAGATTGAGCACCATACTTTTCAAAGACAAGTTGTTGCCGCACCCGCACCATATCCAATTTTTTAACATGATATCTTATGTTATGACGCAAATTGTAATATCGATTACAGGCACCGCCAAATGGATACGTGTGTCCTTCAAGTTCTATCATGGCGATGTTACATCGGCGGTCACATTTTTCTTTCCCCCCTTTGCAGATAAATGATTTTCCATATTTTACCTGCCGGTTCAGCAAGACTTCCAGGTCAAAATGCTGTTTTTGTAACATCCCATTTTCGAGACGCTGTTTAACTTCAAGTGCGACGCCATAGGCACCCATAAGCCCGGGTTCCGGGGGAACAATAATCGGTTTTCCCACAAGGGAGGCCATGGCCAAAGGAATGGCCCGGTTATAGCAAACACCGCCTTGCATAAATACTTTTTCTCCCACAGGCCGGTTCCCTTTAACCCGATTTGAGTAGTTCATGCAAATGGAATAAACCAGACCGGCAACAATATTTTCGTGCTCGACGCCTTCGTGAATTGCATTCTTGATATCAGAGGTGATGAATGCGGCACACTGGTCGTTGAAATTTGGCGGATTTTTGCCTTTGAGGGCGATGTTTGCAATATCCTCCATCTTGACTCCCAGCGTTTCTTGGGCGGATTCTTCCAAAAAAGAACCGGTACCGGCTGAACAGGCTTCGTTCATGGCATAATCTGAAGCCACTGAATTGGTAATATAAGTGTATTTGGCATCCTGTCCTCCGATTTCAAAGATGGTGTCTACCTGGGGATCAAAATAAACAGCGGCAGCTGCGTGGGCGATAATTTCGTTGATAATCCCATTCGTAAGTGCATGCAGTCCGGCAATCTGCCTCCCGGAACCGCAGACGCCCAACCCCTCTATGGATATTTCAGAAGGATGAACTTTTTGCTTAACCTGGTCAAGAATGATGCGGTAACATTGCCTGGAAGCGCCGACCGGATCTCCGCTGGTACGCAGATAAACAGAGGCAAGCAAAGCGTCATCCGATTTTCGCAGCAGAATGGCCTTGGTGGTGGTTGAACCGACATCAAGACCCAGGATGCATGTGTCGCCGGCATGGATTTCTCCCTTTTCAATGGTTTTGAATTCCACCATAGGGATAAAATCATTTAAGGGTGGCAGTGTATCGAATGATGAAACTTCAGTGCTTAATAAATCTGATATGCTGGGTAAGGTGCTTGTTTCGTTTTCCAGTCCCCAGAGGGCAGCGCCGAGTGCTTCAAAATATGGGGCTTCATCCGGAACGATCAATCCGGGAATTTCCTTACGTAAACGCTCGATCATCATTTGATTACGCGCTGTTCCACCGGTGATTATAATGTTTTTTCTTTCGACATTTTTTAAAAGTTCCAAGATTTTATTGGCCATCATTTGACCAAGACCGGCGGTGACTTTTGATTTGGGAATGCCTTTATTGGTGGCATGGGTACAATCGGACTTGCAAAAAACCGAACAACGTCCGGAGACGGGATATGCTTCGGTAGCTGCAGCCCACTGGGCCGCTTCTTCCAGTGTTACATCCATTCGACGAAGTTGCTGGAGAAAGAATTCACCGGTTCCGGATGCGCATTTATTTCCTGTAAGAACATTGGAAATCTGGCCGAAACGGTTCAGAACATACACCATAAACGTCTCTCCGCCGGCAGAGACAATGGCCGGACAGAGAACATCCATCGGCTTGATATATCGGTAGGCATGTTCCACTGCTTCAGGTTCGGGTATTGAAGTTAGATTTACAAACGAGCGGAATCGCCTGCCGGTGGCGACAATTCTATCGAATTCATTCAGATCAAGACCGTTGATAAGGCGAAGAAGGGTCCTTTTGGGATCTCCTTCATGAGGATAGAAAAAACTTTTTACAATTCGGGGATTGTTGTTACGCTTTCCCGGATTGATGGTCCTGGGATTCTGTTTTTGTTCTAGATGAACTATGGAAACTGTAGAAGCACCGAGACACAGTCCTAACGATTTTAGCGTATCGTTGGATGATCTTTTCTGATGCGACTGCCGCTTTGAATCTTCATAATCCATGGAAATCCAAAAACCCAGAAAAGGAAAATAGATGTTTATGAAACGACCAAAGTAGCTTTAAAATAATATCGAGACTAAATTTGAACTATAAAAAAAACTGATTCATGTGTCAAAGAAAAAGTCTTCTTTTATCATCAAAAGAGAATCAGCCAATTTATCCTTGTTTCCAGATTTATTCCATGGTATCAGACATTTT
>JAFDCA010000510.1 GCA_019313025.1 Deltaproteobacteria bacterium | reverse complement strand
CTTCCATGGGTCTGGCACCGCTTCTTATCCATGAAATCTTCAATATTATTACAAAGCTTAACCAGGAGGAGAAGATATCGATCCTGCTGGTGGCACAAAATGCCAAACTTGCCCTTAATGTTGCACCCTATGCCTATGTGATGGAGAACGGTCGCATTGTCATGAACGACACAGCCGAAAAGCTCCGAGAGAATCCCGATATCAAAGACTTCTATCTTGGCGTGACGGACGTTGGAGGCCGCAAGAGTTTTCGGGATGTTAAACACTATAAACGAAGAAAACGATGGCTTACCTAACCCTTTATATAGAATAAGGGAGGAATAAAATGCATAATAGATCAATTATACTTACATGTTTAAGTATTTTCGTCGCTGTTGCCATGTTGGCGGGGTGTGCCGGGATGCCGGTGGCACCCACGCAGCAGAATTTTAAAGCTCCGGTGGTGACACTCGATTCTATGGAAGTTGCCCATGCTTTTGGATATTGGTATTTTTCCAATAAAGTCGAACCCACCAAGGGAAAGCCGGACAACGTTGGTGCACCACTTGAACTGGCGTTTATCTTTAATATCGAAAATCCAAATGAATACCCGGTAAAGATGGAAAACCTAAAGTTTACCATCGCTTTTGAAGAGTTTGATCTGAATACCGTCGGCTCTACGGATATCATGTGGATTCCTGCAGGAAAAACTAATCAATTGAGAGTGTATGCTCACTTTGATGTAAGACAGTCTCTTTTGAGCCTTTTGGTTACCGGCGGTTTTAAACTAAAAGAAAAAGGAACCAACGCCTGGGATCAACTCGAAAAATGGTGGACGGAAATTCCAGAATATTCGATTCCGATTCATGTCAAGGGTGGTTCTGCCGTTTTTCAGGCAGACGGGTTGAACAAAGTAGTGACGTTTGAGGCGACCTTTCCTGAATAATCAATAAAACAGGTTTTAGGGATCAGGGATTAGCGGTAAATGATTCATACCAAATATTATCCAGCTAATCCCTGACACCCGACACCTAATCCCTGGTAACTGAGGTTGTTATGGGATTATATGATTTTACTTTCTACGATTTGATCGATAGAAATGCCGTGTGTTTTAGTGATCGATCTGCGTGGCATGAGGTGGATACGGGCAGAACGCTCACATTTTTTCAAATTAAAGCGATGACCGATCGCCTTGCATTTAGTTTGCAATCAATCGGCATTAAAAAAGGTGATCGGATCGGTATTGTCGGGAAAAACAGCCTTGAATATTTCCTTCTTTATGGCGCTGCGTCTGCTTTAGGGGCTATTCTCTTGCCCATCAATTGGCGACTTTCGGCAGAAGAAATAAAATATAACCTGAATGATTGTGATCCTAAAGTTCTCTTTGTGGATACAGAGTTTCAAAACCTGGTCAAGGGGCTCAAATCCGACCTTATTTCCGTGAAATCATATGTCACGTTCAAAGATGAAGGCGGCATCTTTACAGGGTTTGACGATTTGATGAACAATACGGGAAAATTTGAAGCCAAAGATGTCTCCAATAATGATGGTTTTGTGATTATTCATACCGCCGCTGTAGAAGGAAACCCCAGAGGTGCCCTATTAAGCCACGGCAATCTCTTATGCGCCGGCCTGCATTTGAATTATTGTTTTCATTTGACTGAAAAAGATGTTCATTTAAATTTTCTGCCGCTGTTTCATGTAGGCGGACTTTTTATGGTCATCAGCAGCTTTTTAGCCGGTGCCCTTAGCGTGAACATGAGCAAATTTGATGCAGAAAAAGCGGTTGAACTCATTGAAACAAAAAAAGTAACTATCTTTTTTGATTTTTCACCGATTCTTGCATCCATTCTTGAGCAAAAAGAAAAAACAGGTCAAAACATCAATAGTCTTAGGGCTGTCATGGGACTGGACTCGCCGGAAACCATCGAGAAGTATCAACAGGTTACCGGTGGTACGTTTTATTCCATTTACGGACAAACGGAAACCACCGGTCTGGCAACAATGGGACGTTACAATGACCGGCCGGGTTCTGCCGGAAAGATGGTTTCTCTTGGAAACGTCCGTTTGGTGGATGATTATGGCCGTCCGGTTCCTAAGGGAGCGGTGGGGGAAATATCCATGAAAGGCCCATTGGTGTTTAAAGGCTACTGGAATCTTTCCGAAGAAAACGCCTATACATTTCGTGAAGGATGGCATCACACCGGGGATCTGGGTCGTTTTGATGAAGATGGATTCCTATGGTACGCCGGCCGAAAGGCCGAGAAGGAGCTGATCAAACCCGGTGGCGAGAATGTTTATCCTGCCGAAGTGGAAAAGGTCATTCTTCAGCATCCGGCGGTTGACAAGGTCGTTGTTTTCGGGGTTCCGGATCCCAAATGGAAAGAAGGAATAAAAGCGGTTTGCCGATTGAAATCCAATAAAAAGTTAGAACCCCGGGAATTGATTCAGTTTGTGGGCGAGCGTATCGCCAGATATAAAAAACCCCAGTATGTTGAATTCATATCCGATTTTCCCTCCCTCGAAGACGGTACACCGGACAGGGTTAAAATTAAAGAACTGTATGGTGGCACTTAAGAAATTTACAATTAATCTCAATAAAAAACAGATGGAGAAGATGATCCCCAGATAGATGTTACGGGCGAGCTTGATTTTAAACATTCGGACCTTTTGCTTTTTGCAAGACTGTTTTTAAGAAACTATGATCACCCTTGGGGCATAAAATGTATAGACCCGCCATTATCGTTCAAATATTGGCAGCCGTTGTAATATCTCTTATTGCCGGTTGCGCCACTTTACCAAAAGATTTTGATCGACCCGAATCGTATGCTTTGACCGATACCGAGAAGACTGCTTTCGCCAAGGTAAAAACCAGGGAAAGAGAGGCACACCCGGGAAAATCCGGATTCCTTTTGTTGGGCAGGGGCCTGGATGCGTTTGTGGCCCGTGCTGTATTGTCCAATTATGCCGAGCGCAGCATTGATGTACAATATTACCTATACCACAAAGATCTTGTCGGCAGACTGTTTACCGATCTACTGTTCAAAGCGGCCGACCGGGGTGTGAGGGTGCGCCTGTTGGTGGATGATATGGATCTTGCCGGCAGGGATGTGGGAGCGGTTGCCATGGACAGCCATCCCAACATAGAGGTGAGGATATTCAACCCTTTTAGTAGAAATGTGGGCCGGACCTCCCAGTTTGTGACGCGTTTGGGCACTGTGACCCGTCGTATGCACAATAAAACATTTACGGTGGACAACCAGGTTACCATTTTAGGCGGGCGCAATATCGGCAATGAATACTTTGATGCCGATCCAGATTTGGCCTTTGCCGATCTGGATGTGATGGCCATCGGACCGGTGGTCAAGGAGGTTTCTTCGGTTTTTGATCGTTATTGGAACAGCGAGCTGGCATATCCTGCCTCGGTGCTCATTAAAGGTGAGCTGCCGACACCTGAAAAGGTCGAGGAACAGCGAGGGCAGTTGAACCAATATGTGGCCGATCAATTCGATTCCGAATATCTTCAGGCCCTGCGTGATTCAGATCTTGCCAATAATCTCCGAAAAGGCCAGATTGAATTCAGGTGGGGAGATGCAGAGGTCGTGTTTGATCAGCCGGAAAAACTGCTTCACGATTTCAGCGAGACCGAATATCACCTCTCGCCCATGCTCAAACCCTATTGGAAAGGGGTTGAAAAAGAGCTGATCATATTTTCTCCATACTTTGTACCGGGCAAATCGGGAACCGCTTTTTTGGCCCAGTTGTCCCAGCGTGGGGTTCGGGTGCGCATTCTCACCAATTCTCTGGCCTCAAACGATGTGGGCATTGTTCATGCCGGCTATAAAAAATACCGAAAAGACCTGTTACGCGCAGGTGTTGAACTGTATGAGTTGAACAAAAAGCTGACCCGTGAACAGCGAAAGGAAAAAAAGGGCAAGGGTGGTTCATCCAAGGCCAGCCTCCATGCAAAATCCTTTGTCTTTGACCGCAAACAAGTCTTCATCGGCTCTTTGAATCTTGATCCCCGGGCCCTGTTGCACAACACTGAAATCGGCATCGTGCTGAAAGTACCTGAGATTGCAGAAGAGATGACAAAATGGTTTGAAGAGAACATCGAACAACTTGCTTTCCGACTTGAATTGAAAAAAGACGAAAACGGTTTCGAAAAACTTCTCTGGCACGGATGGGTCGACGGAAAAGAACACACGTTTGACGTCGATCCTTACACGAGTTTCTGGAGACGGTTTGGTATCGGTTTTATGAGTATTTGGCCCATTGAATCCCAGTTATAAAGCGTTTTTTATGAAGTAACAATTCGCTCCCAAGAGATCAAATTTTATAGGTTAAAATAAAGTCCTCAAACTTAATACTTGAATACTCGCTCTTTTAAAGCTTTTCCGTATTAAATAAAAACTAAAACTTGAAGGCTGAACTGACAAGACTGGTAACAGCTGGTATACTGCAATGAACCACATCTTCGCCATTTAAGGCTCATTAGAAATAATCCTTATCTTTCCCATCATTTTCTATAAGCTTGTATCAAAATGAGTTTGATATTTTTCATTTGGAGACCTAAAACGCCATGGACATGTTCTCTTTTACGCGCTTTTGTTTGAGAGTTCTTGCAGATCTCAACGAAATTATCCGGCGGATGAAACGGAATGTTATTCTGACAATAGCTATATACGCTCACAAACCAAGATATAAATTTTTTGGTCTAATGAAACTTGTACAAATGCGACTTGGTTGTCATTATCTAAAATCTTGACTGGGATATTTAAAACAAGCATTCTACACATAAATTTTACTTTATCGAATAGGGATATCATAGATTCTGCCGCTTAATTCGAGGCAATATCGATGTTGATGACATTTCAATCGATGGGCAAGTTTCATCATCGCCCGATCGATAAATTTGATCCGATGGCCGGCGTGGTCCATGTAAAGATTGTCATTTTGAACAAAAAGATTCTCCGGGGTTAGGGCAACTTCTTCTTTCGTATTCAGGATCAGGCGGATCTTGTCGGAATCACCTTCTGTTTTGACGTCAAAAACAAACAGGGCGGTATCTTCGTATTTAAAATAAACCTTTTCTACGGTGTGATCCTCGTGTTTTTGGAAAAGATGATACCCGTCAGCATCCTTTCGAATCGATGAATGAAAGTAGCCGATAATTTTTTTATGCTCAAATACGCCATGTTTATTATGCCATCGCCCGTAAGCGTCCAGCCAGAAGACAGCGTCCTCTTTGGGCACCACGACTTCTTTTGTTTCTTTTTTGTTCAAACCCTTCCTTCCTTTATGTCTATTATTTTGGGATCAATTTTCGATAGGCTTCCTCAATTTCTTTAAAACGCTTTTCTGCCAGTTCTCTGAACTCATCACCCAGGTGAAGTACCTTGTCCGGATGATATTTGTTGGCCAGTTCCCTGTAAGCCTTTTTTATTTCTTCTTGTGATGCATTTTTTGGAACATTCAACACTGCGTGCGGATCCTGTGACGCACTTCCTTCTTGGAAACGGTTGCTTCCATGGGTTTCCTTTTGAGATGATCCTTTGTCGTATTGGGATGAATGGCGGCTTTGTCGAAAAAAATTTTGAAAATCGGCTGGTTTTTGGCCGACTGTTTTAAAAACCCGCCATAAAATATATAAAAGAATAATGTCGTCGAGCCAACCCCAACCCATGAGAAAATCAGGAAGAATGTCGTATGGGCTCAAGGCATAAATCAATCCGATAATGATCAACAGGATTTTCATTCTCAAGATCCTTGCCAAAATTTGGCATGAAAATTTGTTTTATGAAATATAGCATAAAAGGGAAAAATTGTCATCTTTCCTAAGTGTTAAAACTTTTTGAAATAAAGTGTGATGAATGCCAGAAAATAGGCTGAGATTGCAAAAATCATAATGGCTGAGAGACCCAAACTCAGCGAGATTTGCGCAGATGCGATGGATGCCAAGACCGATGCGCATCCATTTATCGTCCAGGCATACGACCGGTGGGCTGGGAGGTTCAACAGATATCGCATGCCAAGGGGGAAGGGGAATCCCATTAAGAATCCCGGTGGTATGAGAATACACAATGACAGGGTGTAACGCCAAAAATTGGTGAGCTTTATGAGGCCATTCGTAAGTGGATTGAAAATGATGAACATACATAAGAGAATCACGATAAGTAAAACGATAATTATGGGAAAGTTTTTAATACCTAATCGCTGTGACCAATAGCCGCCGAATGCGGAAAACACAAGTAGGCCTGTAATAACGACGGTAAAGCTGATGACCGGATCTCCGAAAACAAAAATGAATTCGTTTATAAAAAAAAGTTCAATGAACATAAAACCTGAACCCACGGCAAGAAAGTATAGCATGTTGGAGAAATGGAACTTTCGAGAATCTCTTAAGATTGACAAAAAGGGAAGCATCAAAAGAAGCGATATCCCTAATGCTTCTATTAAAACAACGGAAACCACAATTTCGCCGGACATGAATAAGGAATAAAACCTGCTTCCGGTCATTTTGTAAAGTGCTATCAGACGGGACCACTTTAAAAACCGATAAGGGAAAGGGCGGTTGTCCGTCTGAGGCAAGATATCCATGGGATAGTTGTCAAAATATGTTTTTTCGGTTCCTAGCTGATACGCTTCTGAGAGACGCTTGATTTCGATATAATGATACGGGGCATCAAAAATATTAAAACGGTTGACATCTTTCTTCAATATTCCGGGAATGAAAACCATATCAAAATTTAAGTTTCGGGAAACGTTTTGCAGCAAGGTGGTGTCGTGAAAAGGTTTTGCGGATACGATCAGGGTATAGGTGTTCCAGTTGCGCAAAACAGCGATATGTTTTTCAGCATTTTTGATTTCAATGGATCTCAAACTTTCGTATGCAGTGGCCCATAGGCGAATCGCATCTGACGGCGGCAGTAAAAGAAACCGTGAAACAATGAGAACACCTTTATTCGAAAGATGTTGGAAATATTGTATAAAACTTTCAATGCTAAAAAAATAATCCTGGGTCAGGGCCGCTGATCCAGGAAGAGACGTTCCCCAGTTTTCTATGTGTATAATGTCGTATCTGTTGTCAGATCGGGCTAAAAATGTTCTTGGATTTTGGTTGATAACCGGAAGTTTATAGTTTTGCTGAACGTGGTTTGCGATGTGGGGTTGCTGCTCGACAATGGTGATGTTTCCTGCACCCGATGCCAACGCGCATGGAATGGCGGATCCCCCGCCATGCTGAATGACAAGGATATGCTTTGGATGAGGCACAAGCGCGTATCCGGTGTATGGGAGGGTGAACTTTGAGAATTGCGCATCGTTTCGGGATGTTAATTGATAAAGAAATAAAGGATTGTCTCCGTCTTTGAACAGGGTCGTCTGATCAGGGAGCGTGCCTTGGTATTTTAGGCTTAATCCCGGCGCAAATCGAAGGTGTGGACTTTCAATATTTTCGAACCTGCCGCGTATACTGTTTGTGG
>JAFDCA010000509.1 GCA_019313025.1 Deltaproteobacteria bacterium | reverse complement strand
TTAATTTAACCGCCGAAGAGAGGCAAATCAGCATCCAAATCGACCACAACCAACATCTTCCGTTTGCAAATGCCGACATTGCCATGATTGAAAGAGTCATCGAAAACCTTTTAGACAATGCGGTGCGCCATACGCCTGCGGGCGGCTCGATTCAGCTCGCCTTCCGTGCCCAAAATGGTGATATATCGGTTTGTGTCAGTGATACCGGCTACGGTATTCCCGAGGAAGATTTACCCCATATATTTGACCGGTTTTATCACCGAGATAGAACCAAGGAGAACAAAACGGGTTATTCCGGGCTTGGATTGGCCATTACCAAGCGCATACTTGAATTACACAACAAATCCATCATCGTCGAAAGTAAAGCCGGTGCGGGAACCAAGTTTACCTTTTTCTTACCCGTCTATCACCCTGCCTGAACGTTATTTCAAAATCCCACCTCCCTTAAATTTTGTTACAAAAAAGTGATATTTTCGTGATGACCTCGTGAATCACTCCGTTTACTTTATGCTTCAGCTGAAAGCCGATGCAGTCGATGGACTGCATTCAAGACATTTACGCCCGTGATGATCCTTATATGCCAGTTATCTATGACGGAGGGTCATTTTCAGATTCAGCACAAGGTCTTCAGCCTAAGAGACGTCCATGCATCGAGTACCGGAAAAAACAGAAGAAAACCCATTTCAAAGAAAGGCAATGCCGTGAAAACACGACGTCAATTCATCAACCTTATATTGGGATTTATAGGCGTTATAGGGCTGGTGCTGAGTCCAATCGCCAATGGGATCCGAGTTGCTTTCGCAAAGGCCAAGAAAGTTATCCTGAAAAAGGGAACACGGATGAATGCACTGGTCGGTAAAAACCCGGCCAATCTGGATACCCGGAATTTAGACCTGACCCCCGTGGAAGCATTCGAGACCATGGGGTTATCCGACTATCAGGTCGATTTGAACCGGTGGCGGCTTGAAATCGACGGTCTGGTTGAACGTCCCCTCAAGCTTGGCTATGCGCAAGTCACCGAGATGCCCCCTGTCAAGAAAGATGTTCTTTTGATCTGCCCTGGATTTTTTGCTTACCACGCGCGCTGGAATGGCGTGTCGGTGGCAAAATTACTCGACCTGGCTCAGTCAAGTTCAGATGTAACTCATGTCTCTTTCAGCGGTCCCCAGGGAAGATATGAAAAAACCGGGCGATTTCCCATAGCAGACATCCTTTCGGGCATGGTGTTTCTGGCCTACGGTGTAAATGGCAGTGTATTGCCCCAGAAACACGGATTCCCCCTGCGGGTTGTGGCGCAAGACTATTACGGGGGAGACTGGGTGAAATACGTCTATAAAGTTACCGCCTACAAAAAATAATGGGTGTTCATTCATGATTTTATACCGCTTTTCATAATTTTATTCCGAATAAAGGAAAAGCGGCATAAGGACTTGTAGAAAAATAATGTTCCAATTACGAAACGGCTTTTTGACAATCCCTATAAATCGATTCGAGGAGAAGATTACCGTGAAAACCATTGAAAAATTTTATGCGTTTTTTTTAGCGATGCTTTTGCTGATCACGTTGCCGTTAATTGCCGCTCACCAGCCGGCCTTTGCTGAGGACCCGGAACGCTCCTCCGTGGTGTTCTACGTGCAGTGATACGATGTCGGCAAAGCCGCCCTGGAGGGGCTGGAAGGGATAAAGCGGATTGAAAAGGGATTTCATAACGCCAAGGAGATCAACACGGTCTATTATGATGCCTCGACCATTACGATTGAAGAAATGGAGGAGGCGCTGAGGAAAGCGGGAACCTACCAGGGAACCTTAAGACAGGATGATACCGGTGAATAATACCGCCAAAATTTCGTCGAATGCGGTAGATCCTGAACTATGGGTCGACGCATATCACCATTCTCTTTTTAAATACGCGATTTCGCGTCTGGGAGATGCTGACCTGGCTGAGGAAAAAATTCAGGAAACTTTTTTAGCTGCTCTGCAATCGCGGAAAGGGTTCCGGGGTCTGGCATCTGAAAAAACATGGTTAATCAGCATTTTAAAAAGAAAGATTTACGATCATTTCCGAAGAATCGGCCGGGAAAAACAATTCAAACGGAGCTTTCCCATCGAGTGCTCAAGGTATGATGTCTTAGATCGCAAGCGCTTGCTCGCTTTAAGATCTCGCAATTGGTTTTCCGATCCTTCAAGGTGTTATGAGCAAAAAGAATTCCTGAAAATTATTAAACATGCTTTATCGGAATTACCTGACCGCACGGCACAGGCATTTATTCTTCGCGAAGTCATCGAGTTGAGCAGCCAGGAAATATGTGAATTCATGCATATCAGCACTTGCAATCTTTATGTGATGGTACACCGTGCCCGGAAGCGTCTAAAAGACGATCTGCAGTTGAAATGGCTTCATTAGATAATGAAAATCAACCCTTTGATTACTCGAGAAAGGAGCAGTTATGAACAAATCATCTAAAAAATACATAAAAGGATCCGCGTTTGCACTATTCGCGATTTGTGC
>JAFDCA010000508.1 GCA_019313025.1 Deltaproteobacteria bacterium | reverse complement strand
TTATTTCAACGATTTCCAGATTAAAATGAATGATATCTCCACTCATCCCATGGGGCAGCCTGGATGGTGAAGGCAGGTCCCTCTGGATCGGTTTGGATGCGCAAACTTCAACCCGCCTTAAGCCGCGTCAGTCAAAAGCCATACATTAATCGTTTTCTGGCAAAATCTTTCTGTCTCCCACACCATTTAGCGGGCGATAATTTGCAATATTCAAATTTTTACCCTTTTGGGGAAAACTTCTTATAGCCAGCTTTTTCGGCATGTGGAGAATACAACAAATCTACCTTAATTAGACTTTTGCGAAATAAAATTCGATTAGGATTTATCAACTTTATTGAATATTGGCAGTATTTGCGTTACAGTCAACCGAAAAGATGCAGCCACGGCTTTTTGAGGAATTGTCCTTAAGCTTTAATCAGAGCTGCTGCAGCTGAACATCAATCTGAGTAATTTTTACAAATAGTATCCGCGGTATCAACAAAGCGGCTTCAATGTATTGGCCTATAGATACCGGTCGCTCAAGCAGCTCTGTCATGCTATACCACACCGGAAAAAAAGCTTGTGGTTAAAATGGCTCTTTCATACGCAGAAAAGTCACCTAGTCTGTTGGTAAGGAAATCTTTGCGACAAGATTGTATATCTCGAGCTCACGGTAAGCCGTATCATTCGATCACCCATGGAAAAATCGAACGATACCAAAGAATGTATTTGGGACCTGAAACCCTCTCTTATTTTTAATTCTGATCAGTCCAATTTTTTAAGACACACATCATTTGGTTTCTTAAAGGAGGATCTAATGAAAAAAAGATATGTAACAAATCTCAAAGACGCTGTTTGCGGAGTTTTGTATGGGAATACGGGCACTTTTCGGGTCCTGATCGATGAGGAGATCAGTGGTGCCAAAAACTTCTCTTTATTGGTAAATACCATGAAAGCAGGTGTCAAAGGTGTCGAACACAAACACGACAAAAATGAACATTGCTGGTATATACTGTCTGGCAAAGGAACCATGTATATCGAAGGTGAGTCTTATAGAATAGGTCCAGAAATGGCTGTCTTCGCACCTGCAAATACGATGCATAGAATTGACGTAGATCCTGATGAGGATTTAACTTATGTACTGATCTATGCGCCTCCCGGTCCAGAGCAAAAGCTCAAGACACGCAGTGAACATGCTTTCGATGAGGAGTAAAGTTTCGATTGAAATCGTCCTTCAGGCTTGCTGATACTGAGACATAAAAAAGTGAGATTCATAGGGATGCTTCTTAATCACAGGGTTGCGGAGAAATAGGATGCATTCTCTGAGATGCAATTGCTTCCTTAAGCTTTTTCTACCCGCGATTTTTTGAATTACACACTATTGGCTGATGGATGGCAGACACTACTTAAAATTTATGCTAATGATGTAGCTCCAGGGCTTGGCATTGTAGCTATTGTGTTAAAACGACTATCAAGTTTTTTTTCTGATTTATAAGTTTTAAGATCTTCCTAAATTTATCCAGATGTCTCAGCAAAAAGGCCATTTCTTCGTTTATAGCTAAGGATACGGAATTATCGGAAAGGCTCGAATATTAGATTTTGAATCAACGATAAAGAGTGCAGTGCCAAAAGAATATTTATAGGAAGAACACCAAGTTCTTATCTAAGGCATATAAAAGAACAATAAACAAGGAATAAAGACTATGGAAAAAATGAGGATTGGATTTGTAGGTCTTGGCCTCATGGGGAGTGCAATGACTAAAAACTTGCTATCGCAAGGCTTTCCCTTAATCGTTCACGACATTGAACAGAGCAAGCTTTATTCAATTATCGAAGCCGGAGCAGACAAAATAGAAGCTCCGTCCAAATTGCCCCGTAAGGTAGATATAGTTATTTTGTCTCTACCCAATTCCCACGTGGTTGATAAAGTGGTTAAGGACGACTTGAAACTCTTTGATACCGGTAGAAAGGGTATGATTTTAATCGACACAACCACAGCCGACCCTATTATGTCGGAGTCGCTTGCGGAACAGTTGAGGGAAAAGGGGATAGAAATGCTTGATGCAACTATTAGCGGGACATCTAAAATGTGCGCAGAACGTGACATCACCTTCATGGTTGGAGGCAATGAAGAGAGCGCAAAAAAGTGCGCGCCCATTTTTTCGGCCATGGGTGACCGGATTTTCTATTTGGGAAAAAATGGATCAGGAGCACTCATGAAATTGATTGTCAACCTTGTACTCGGTTTGAATCGCATGGTTCTAGCTGAGGGGCTCTCATTCGGTCAAAAAGCTGGAATGGACCCATATCGATTGCTAGAAGTTCTGAAAAGCTCGGCGGCTTACTCAAAAGCTATGGACATGAAAGGGCTTAAAATGATAGAAAATAATTTCTTGCCACCAGAAGGAAAACTTTCTTATCATCTAAAAGACGTACGCCTCATGATTGAATTGGGAAATCGATTAAACTTCCCCTTATTCCTCAGTGGGCTTCATGCTCAAGCGCTCGCTTCACAGGTAGCAAAAGGCAGAGGCGAAGAAGACAACGCCGCAATTATTTCTTTCTATAATGATTTTATGCAATCATGAAGAAACCATTTTCTCGTTCTACCTACAAATCGAAAACCGTCTCATTCAGAAAATGACCGAAGGCTATTGCCTCCGCGGCGTGCCGAGACATGCGTGAAGGAGTTGAAAATGACTTTAATTGAAGAACTCATAGCAAAACATATTTAGTCGATATACGCTTTGATGGTAAGTTTTATCATATGCAGAATTTGATGGTTTC
>JAFDCA010000507.1 GCA_019313025.1 Deltaproteobacteria bacterium | reverse complement strand
ACTGCTGTCACCAGGCATTCATTAAATTCAAGAATTAAATTCCTTTCTTTACCCCTGCCAAGTAGTATAAAATGGTTAAGCTGCTCGTTTCTGTAGGTCCAATACTCAAGATTTCTTTCATCAGTGACCGTTATATCAGGTAAGCCCAGTTTTTCTATAACTTCACTTTTTGTTAATCCCACCAACTCTTCTGAAGCCTCGCTATTAAAGTAGTTCCTATCGGCTCCCCCAGACCTTTTCAGTATGCACCCGCTTAAAAGGATAGTTACACACAAAAATAATAGAGTTGCCAGGTTTTTAGTCCCTAAGTATTTGCTATTCACCACCATAGTATTTCTTCCTGATTGCATAAGCGGTTGTCTTTAATGAAATCATAAAATCAGCACTAAGTAAATATTTCTTTCTTAATTTTTTGAAATATTACCCGATAAAGATATGTCTGGGAGGAAATTTTCATGGATCAAGTAAAAGCCAGGCAGTTAATTACTGAAAACATTAAAAACCTTCCAACACTTCCTGATATTGTTCAAAAACTTATAACACTTATTCAGGATGAGAAAACTTCTGCGGGTGATTTGGGCAAACTCATATCTTATGATCAGTCAATTTCCGTAAAATTATTAAAGGTAGCTAATTCAGCGTATTATGGCTTTTTAAAGGAAGTTGCTACTGTTCAGCACGCTATTGTTATTTTAGGATTTGAAGAAGTAAAAAGACTCTCGTTGGGAATATCCATACTGAATTTTATGAATGACGAGTCTTCACTCCTCATACAAGACCTCTGGAAGCACTCCGTAGGCTGCTCACTTGCCTCACAAATCATATCTAAACAAATAGGCGTAGAGCCTGACGTTACTCCTACAGCCTCTCTCCTTCATGATATAGGTAAATTGGTTTTAGATAATGCCTTTAGAAAAGAATATAAATCAGTGATGGAAAAAGTAAAAACTGAAAATAGCAGCACATTAGAGGCTGAAAAAGCGGTTCTGGGGTTTGACCATGCAGATGTAGGTTTATGGTTATGTACTAAATGGAAGTTACCTCCCGCACTAATCCTGCCTATTGCAGATCACCATCAAGTGGAGAAAGCAGATAAAGATAATATTCTGAATGTTTCAATAGTGCATCTAGCGGATATTATTTGTCATAAAGCTGGTATGGGAAGTTGTGGAAATGCTCCAGAGCCATCCCTTCAGGATGCAGCAAAGAAAACTCTTCAAATAAATGAAGAGGATATTGAGCCTATGGTAGAAGACCTCAAATGTGAGGAAGAAAAGGTTCAAGCATTTATCAGTGCAATTAAATAATGGATTCGGGAATGAGTAAAGAATTATACCTTCAGAAAGAGATAAAAAAATTAACTGAGGAACGGAACCTCTTTGCAAAACTGTTAGAGGAATCCAACCTGAAGTTTGAAGGGAAAATAAAAGAGCTCTCTCTGCTTAAAAGAATCGGTGATATTATCAGTGATTCTTTCAATATTAAATCATTTTGCCGCAATCTTGTACAAATTATCATTGAGGAAACCGATGCCGAAAACTGTTCTCTACTGTTAAAAGAACGCGGATCAAAAAATTTAACTCTAAAAGTTGCCTATGGTATACGAGACGAAAGTATTGCTTTTTTTGAAGACTTAAAAGAATCAAAAGTCATCTTCACGGTGGGAGAAGGCATTGCCGGTAAAGTGGCTCTTGAGGGAAAAGCAATTATGATCAATGATGTGAGTCAAGATAAACGCTTTGATCATTCTAATAAACGAAATCTTCCCATTGGTTCGATTCTTTGTTGTCCAATCATGGTGCAAAACGAGATTCTGGGAGTAATCAATATAAGCAATTCCCATACGTCTGCTTTCACCAGTGACGATATGCGATCAATCACTATTTTCTCTGCTTTTGCCTCCTCAATTTTGAATAATGCTATTCTCTTTAATGAACTATCCGGAGTTAATGAGAAGCTTGAGAAAGCTTTCAACAACTTAATGAATACTGAGAAGCAACTAAAGCTGGAAATTGACGAACGTAAACAGGCACAATATGAGCTGAAAAAATCCAAAGATTTCCTTGAAAATATATTTAAAACCTCGGTGGACGGCATTATAGTTGCTGACCCTGAAGGCTACATAACAATAGTGAATGAAGCAGTTGGAGTAATGCTTGGTTGTTCCCGTGATGGGCTTGTGGGAAAGCATACCACAGAGCTTGGCTTTAAAGAAAAAGAAGACGGGATGAGCGAGAAAGAACTAGCAGAGAAATTATTGAATGAGGGGACCGTATCAGGGATAGAACGAACCTGGCAAAACAGGGATGGAAACTCTATGGATGTAGAGATGAATTTTGCTCTTTTAAAGAATGGGGCAGGAGACATAACAGGATCAGTTGCAAGCATCAGAGACATAACCAAACGTAAGGAGGCAGAACACAATCTTATCGGTTATCAAAAACGGCTGAAAACCTTAACCAAAGAGCTAATACTGTCTGAGCAAAAGCAGCGGCAGTATTTTGCTGATTATTTACACGATGAAATCGGCCAACAGCTATTTGCAACACGGCTTCAGCTGGAGCAGTTAAAAGAATCGTTATCTTCTCCCAAAGAGAAAAGCATTCTCAGCAACACACTCAATGATCTTAAAAAGATGATCGACCACTCCCGGTCTCTAACGACGGAACTCAGCCCTCCCATATTATACGAACTTGGGTTAGAGAAAGCGTTGGAGTGGCTTGCAGAACAGACCCAAAAAAAATATGACATTACAGTCACATTTCATAGTGATAAACGGAAAAAACCACTGGAAGATGAGGTAAAAATCTTTTTATATCAAGCAGCAAGCGAGTTGTTACTAAATGTTGTTAAACATGCCAAGACGAAAAGCGTGAATATATCTGTTAAAAAAGACAATTCTAATATACGGATAAGTGTTGAAGATAGCGGAATTGGATTTAACCTTCAAACCATACATTCTGCTGACAATAAGTCTGAAGGAGTTGGCATTTTTCGTATTACAGAACGGTTGAATCAACTTGGTGGGGAACTTGTGATTCAATCCCAGCCAAATTGTGGAACTCGGATAACCCTTCTGGCGCCTCTCAACAGCTCTTCCTAGCGTGAATCTGTCATTAAATTTTTATTAATTTCATGTAGTAAAATGATTTGTTTTTATTTGGAGACTTTGTAACATTCTGTTTGTATTGAATGGAGAGAAAAATGAGTTGCCGATTGTAACATTTATCCAAAAGAATAAGCCTCTCAGAAATTGAACTGAGAGGCTTCATACAATGGGAGATTTATTTTGTTTCTTATGGATACACACACCACTCCCGTACAGAACAAATTGGGCAGGGGTTGTTGTATAATGAACGACCAAAATCTGCTTTAAAAATTCTACTATCCGATCCATCAATGTCACCATCACAATCAAAGTCTCCAGTGCACGGGTCCATAGCAGTACAGGGATTATTGTATGAACTTCTGCCATAATCTGCTTTAAAAATTCTACCATCCGATCCATCAACATCACTATCACAATAAAAATCTCCCTCACATTCACAAGCATCTCCTATTCCATTTCCTCCTGGTGGCCAACTATCTTCCTGATCAGGGTTGTAAACTTCTGGACAATTATCAACATCGCCAAAAATTTCATCTTCAGCAAAATAAGTTAGTTCTTCCGAAAATTCACTTTCATTCCCCGCAGTATCATAAACGGTTAAAGCTATAAAATAAGTTTCAGGTTCTCTTAAATTTAGGTTATTCAGACTGTACTCTGTAACATTACCCATATCAACCACAAACCTGTAGTTTCGAGATGATGTTCCATAATATAAATAATATCCTGCGAGATCTGCTTCACCATTTGCATGCCATACTAACATGTCTCCATAACTATGAGATGTTAATAAAATGGAGATAGCAATACACATTGCAGGTACAAACAATTTAATCTTACAAATAAAATATTTCATGATTTGAAAAGCCATTAATGTCAAAATATATTTAAGAAAGCAAATTAATGCTTTAGGTTAATTGGCAAAATAAATGAGAATATATTTCTTTAATTTTGTATTAGTAATCCGAGCTGATTGATGGAATTGTAGAGGTAATCAGAAAAGCGAGAATGGAATTTTGGATAGGAAATTTAGTTCTACAATATCAGAACAGAAAGGATCATGATGTTTTAGTGATTAGCGTTACATATCATTGTAAAATTATTTTAGTTAGAAGTAGAATAACAATTATTCATTCTAACGATCTAGAGGACTAAAAATATCTTAATTTGATAATAATCTATTTAAAATAAAACACTATTTCTAAATTTGCATAAATTCTTTTTGTGTAATTTTCATTAAAAATT
>JAFDCA010000506.1 GCA_019313025.1 Deltaproteobacteria bacterium | reverse complement strand
GTATTTTGTAAATCCTATCTGAACATGCGCTGCTCTGTGCTCAAATGGTTCCGGTTTTCGATGCTTCACATCTGCTTGACTCTGGCTCATTTTTTGAATTCATTTGCATGCTTAATTTTATAGCTTTTTCTATATGTTTCAATTCACCCGCCTCAGGCGTGATTGGCCAGTATAAAGGAAGGAGAGTGTTATGAGAGTGGAAATAAATTCAATTTTTTGTGCCACCGACATTTCAGACTTTTCCAACCATGCGGTGTCCTGGGGAATTGCTCTTGCCCGGGAGTTCAGCGCTAAACTTTATGTATGCCATGTGGTTGATTTTCCCACCAGTATCACATATGGAGACGGGCCCATATTTTTTGTGGATCAGCAGAGCCAGGCCATTGGTAATGCCAACCGCCAACTTGAACAATTGGTGGGTGATAAAGAGATTCAATGGGAACCCTTGGTCACCATCGGCCATGCCGGCGATGAAATTTCCCGTCTGGCCAAGGAAAAGAATGCTGATTTGGCCATTTCCGCCACACACGGACGCTCCGGACTTAAACGATTGATCCTCGGTTCTGTCACCGAACGTCTCATGCGCACGCTTCATTGTCCGTTACTCATCGTTCGCGGTCCGAAACATGATTTAAACATTCTGTCGGAACAAGGAATAAGATTTAAAAAAATTCTGGTGGGTTGCGATTTCTCAGAAGATTCCGCCCTGGCCTTTCAACACGGACTCAGTCTTGCCCAGGAATTTCAATCAGAGCTGCATCTGGTTCATGTTATGGAGCCTCCCGTATATATGGACATGTTCAAGCCATCTGCTGAGCCCAGGGAAGAGCTTCAAGCGGATTTACAGGCTCAGATTAAAAACAAACTTAAAAAGATGGTCCCCAAAGAAGCCTTTAACTGGTGTACGCCACAAACCGTTCTTTTGGACGGCCCGTCTCATGAAGAACTAATCCGCTATGCCAAAACCAATGAAATTGAGTTGATTGTTCTGGGTATTCGTGGGCAAGGTCTTGTGGAAAGGTTATTTATCGGATCGACGACGGATCGCGTCGTTCGCCAAACCCCCTGCCCGGTACTTTCGGTATGCCTGCCTGAATAAAATTGTATAACCTGTGGCTCATTTCACAATGGAGAAATCATGAAAAAATGGCCTCTGATTCACCCTCCGTTGCCAGGCCCTAAGGCCCGTAAACTCATTAATCAGGATCGAACATACGTCTCTCCTTCCTATACCCGTTATTATCCACTGGTCGTCGAAAAAGCCAAAGGGCTCTGGGTGCACGATGTAGACGGCAATATATTTCTGGATTTTACAGCCGGCATTGCCGTTTGTGCCACAGGACACTGCCATCCCAGAGTGATTAAAGCCATCAAGAAACAAGCCGATCGTCTGTTACACATGTCCGGAACGGATTTTTATTACAGGCCCCAAATTGTACTGGCCAAAAAACTTGCCCACATAGCGCCCGGAAAAGGGGCCAAGAAAGTTTATTTTGGCAATTCAGGCGCAGAAGCGGTGGAGGCAGCCTTTAAATTGGCGCGATGGCACACAAAACGTGAATTAAACCTGGCATTTTACGGGGCATTTCATGGGCGGACCATGGGGGCACTTTCACTGACGGCAAGCAAGACCATTCAGAAAAAACATTACAATCCACTGGTACCTGGAATCACGCACATCCCTTATGCATATTGCTACAGATGCCCGTATAATCTCCGTTATCCCGAGTGCGAACTGGGATGTGTCCAGTGGATCGAAAATACCCTTTTTAGAACCACCATCCCCCCTGAAGAGGTGGCAGCTGTTTTTGTGGAACCGATTCAGGGTGAAGGGGGATATATTGTTCCGCCGCCTGAATTTCATAAAGAAATGAACAAGATCGCCAAAAGATACGGCATCTTATATGTGGCCGACGAGGTTCAGTCCGGAATGGGCCGAACCGGAAAAATGTTTGCCATGGAGCATTTCGGCGTAGATCCGGACATCATCGCCCTTGCCAAAGGTATCGCCTCGGGCATGCCCTTGGGGGCACTCACGGCAAGGGCTGAAATCATGGACTGGGAGGCCGGTTCCCATGCCTCTACATTCGGGGGGAATCCCGTTTCATGTATGGCTGCCCTTTCGACCATTGAATTATTAGAAGAAGGGCTCCTGGAAAATGCTGCGGTTCAGGGAAAGCATTTAATGGACGGACTTTTAGAACTTCAACAATCCCATGCATGCATGGGAGATGTCCGGGGCAGGGGATTGATGGTGGCCGTGGAATTTGTCAAAGATCGTGAGACCAAAGAACCGGCCAGAACTTTGAGAAACGACACAATTAAGCACGCTTTCCAGAAAGGATTGCTGCTTTTAGGGTGTGGTGAAAACAGTATCCGCTTTTGCCCTTCTTTAACGGTGAATGCTGCAGAGATTGATACGTGCCTGTCTATTTTCGATGATGTTGTTAGAGAGATGGCGGTATAGAGGAAACAATTATGCCATGGACGAATAGTTTTCCGCTTGCTGATAGAATGTCAGATCCCATTCCCATGATTTCGCGTTGTGACGAAGAATATATACTGCGTTGTCGTCTCCCTGGATCTTAAAATATCGGTGGGTCGGCGCCAGCCAGCGATCTTGAATTTCTATAACTTCGATCTTTCGATTGCCCAGCCAAATTCTACGGGGGGTTTCTTCTCCCCGATATCCGGCATAGCATTCCACTTTAATTTCCATTGATTGCCTCCGACTGTCAGCAAAAGAACAAACCCGAAACTAACGCATATCAATATGCCTTTCTTGTTAAAAAGTAAAGTAGTTTTTATTGTTTAAACAAAAATCTTTAGATTTGCATCTCTAATTTTCAGTAACGCAATTATCATACGGTAAATCAGAAAATTTTGCTTGCATTTTAAGGAGATACAAGGTTAACTCATCATCCTTTTGTTGAAAGATACATCTATGCTTCAAAATATGACACCTGTAACCCAAGACATGCAAGGCTCAGGATGGGCCTGGAAAGTGTGTGTCGCCACGCTATGCCGTTTGGCGCTCAATACGGCTCGGCGGTTTGCCTATCCGTTTGCGCCTGCACTGAGTCGTGGAATGGGCGTGCCTTTGACCGCCGTTACGTCTATTATCGCCGTCAACCAGTCCACAGCGATATTGGGCATGTTTTTTGGACCTTTGGCAGATCGATTGGGATACCGTTTGATGATGCTTTCCGGGCTGGGGATGCTGGTTCTTGGGATGTTTGCCGGAGGGTTATTACCCTTTTACGGCATTGTTTTGGCTGCCCTCTTTTTGGCCGGTATGGGGAAAAGTGTTTTTGACCCGGCCATACAGGCGTATATCGGCCAGCGGGTTCCCTTTCACCGACGGGGATTGTTTATCGGCTTGATCGAGTTCAGCTGGGCAGGAAGTACATTGGTGGGTATTCCTTTGGCTGGATTGCTTATCGAATACATGGGGTGGAGGGCACCCTTTTTTGCCGTAGGCGGCGTCGGGCTGATCGGCATGGTAGGGCTGATGATTTTGCTGCCAAAAGATGGAAAAAAGACCATACGGCATCAAAGCGCCTCCGGTCTCTTGAGTGCCTGGAGAAAGTTGTGTCAGGAGCGGGCTGCAATGGGCGCCTTGGCATTTGGGTTTTTTGCCAGCGCTGCCAACGATAATCTTTTTGTGGTCTACGGGGCATGGCTGGAAAATTCGTTCAGTTTGAGCATTGTTGCCTTGGGGCTCGGTACCAGTGTCATCGGAATAGCGGAACTTTCTGGGGAAGGCCTGACCGCAGCCATTTCCGACCGTTTAGGATTGAAACGGTCGGTGGCTTCAGGGATGTCTTTGTGCATTATAAGTTATATCGCCTTACCTCTGCTGGGCCAAACCTTATCCTTGTCCCTGGGCGGTCTGTTTTTGATTTTTTTAACGTATGAATTTACCATTGTTTCGACGCTGTCGCTTTGTACGGAATTGCTCCCCGGTTTGAGGGCAACCATGATGTCGGGCTTTCTGGCAGCTGCCGGTGTTGGGAGGGTAATCGGTGCCCTCATGGGAGGCCCGGTGTGGCTGGCCGGCGGAATTCTTATGACCGGGGCTGTTTCAGCCGTTATGAGCGGCCTTGGACTTCTGTGTCTAATATGGGGACTAAGGGGCTGGCAGTGGATGGAAAGGGAAGAAACTGAAGAAAAATAGAACCCTTGGTTAAATATTCACGGGGCATACTCCACCGCTTCACCTCGGTGTTTATGTGGCTGGTCATTTCAACCGCATCGTTATACGAGGAAGTAAACCCCGTGAATATCTGTCGATCCTTTTGGGTAAAATGTTCCTTTGTCTCTAAAAATGTGTTAT
>JAFDCA010000505.1 GCA_019313025.1 Deltaproteobacteria bacterium | reverse complement strand
TAGATGGTCTCATCCATCACCGGCGTGCCTTCCATAACTTTCCCATAAATATCGATGTATCTGTTCTTGGTTGGATTCTTTGCCATTGCCAGCGGATATATCTTGATCTTCTTCGCAAACTCAGCGGCCTTTTTCACGTTCTCCGGACTGGCATCCGGTATGATAGCGCGCAGGATGGCGAAGCCGTTGTTGGTGCGTTGGTCATACGTGAAAGATTTTGGTAGTAGCGGTCCCTGGTAACTCTTAGGCACCATGACGTATTTGCCGCCGTTACCCTTGTCGCGGCCCTTTGCACCCACGTCATCAATCGGGCGCTGCCAGGCATCCATCAGCGTTCCGAAGATACCAACGCCTTCCGCTGAAGGCGGGATCTCAATCACCACCGGGCCATCTTTGATGTTCCAGAAAAAGTTCACGTACGGTGTAGTGTTGTTGGGTGTGGCAGTCTGAAACTTCCAGTCCTGTATTTGGGTGTGGTAGGCGATGTCGTTGTAACCGACGCCAAGCGCCTTGTGGCCCTCACGGAACTGATTGAAGTTCAGCAACGGCATTGCCCACACTACCGCTTCGATGCAGCGGTGATGGAACATACGGTCATGGATGGACTGTTCCTCGACTTGGGCAGTGGTGAGCGTCGCAGCCAGCAACACACTGGCACTGAGTAATTTTGTTATCATATTTTTCATCCTAAAGTCTCCTTTGTTTCGTAGATGCTTTCTGGCTTCATTAGCTGACAATTGGCACATATTTTTGTATTACTTCAACCTAACGACATCATTCACTTTCCAACTCTTATCATAGAAGGGCTCTAACGGACCATAGAAGCGTAAATACATAAAGAAGCCTTCACCCGGCTTTGTTTTAATCCACCTCTCCTCTCCCTGAGGTGGCGGAGTAGGCCCAAAGTAAATGTCGATCGACCCATCCTCATTAGTGGGTAAGTTTATGTAGGAGTTGATGGCAGACATCGGACGACCCGTATTGATGATAGAACGCGTCTTGGTATCGTATACGCATATCTCCCAGAAATCCTTGGCGGGTACATTAGCCGGTAAGTTCAGTTTGTAGGAATGTGTCCCGTCAAGGTGATTACCGTCGGCATCACGACTTGTGAAGATATACTTCGAGCCCTTTCCTCTCAATTTTAGCACCATTGCATTAGCCCCTGTCATTGCCTGATGGGTAAATGCCGCGCGTTCGTAAAGTTCCAAGCGGTGTTCCGCATCGAAAGAGGGTGAATTGGTCTGGAAGCAAAACTCCCACTTACTGTCAGTACCGGGGTAGGCAGGTGCGGTTGGAGCCACGCTCTTAAAGGAGAGGGTCGCGTTCATGGCAAAGGCAACTTTCTCTGCTTCTTCCAAAATAGCACGAGTCTTTTCGTCGGGATTGAAAGCTTTGCCCTTTTCGATTCCCAGAATTGATGCCATGCCCATCATCACCCTGTCGTGGGCCTGAACGGTCTCCTCGTTCAAGGCTTTTGCAATCAAATCGTAATACGCACCTCCGCGTGGAGGGATGCAATAGGCGGGCATCTTCGATGCATTCAGATACTCCTGCGGCGCCTCCGGATTTGAGAGTGGATACAGTTTTACCTGCTTCAAATTATTAACAGTAGCTTCCGTATCTCCATTATATACAAACCCTCGTAAAAGCCAGAAAACATTCTTTGTCGCGCAGGGTTCGATGTAATACCCCTCGCCAGGGATTTCGCCCTTGTAGCCAGGAGGTACCAAGAGGTACTTTCCACCCTCGCCCCTGTCAGGTCCGGGTCGGCCCAAATCCCCTTGAGGTCTTTGCCATGCATCCCCTACGAAGCCCACTACGTTCGGAGGTACGACAAGAACCATCGGCTCCTCACCGAGCGTGAGAACGTTATAGGCATAGATGGTTGATTGGTTTCCGGTTGGAACCACAGTTTTGGGTGTGAGGTAGTCTTCGAAAATCGGGATTGCTGTGTTTTTGATCCCGACAGCACGATGTCCGTTTCGCAGGCTCATAACGTTGGCGATTGGGAAGCTCCACAGGTAAGTCTGTACGGCGGCTTGGAACTGGAGTTCCTCCCGGAGTTTGACCGCCGTTTCTTCCGTGACGTAATCATTCTCAAACTCTATCTTACCAAGTCGAGTGTCACCCTCGCCACCCCGCGCCTCTTGCCCCGAAATGTTTCGATTCGATTCCTTTACACACCCGGGACTGGCGAAGGCGGCCAGAATCATGGCCGCAACCAGTGCGGCAGCAAGTGATCTTCTTGCAGACTCTTGTATTTTCATCGCACTCTTCATTTTCGTTCACCTTTCTCTCATTTTCTAATTACTTATCTAAATGATGTATTAGTTTTGCATTTTAAGACTGCTCTTTCGAAGGAATTCCTTAATATCCTTAAATATTTTTTATTAAAAGTCAGCCGCGATGTCTGGACTTAATTATTGTTAATTACAGAATCCACAGCAAATACTTGTCTCCATTCATTTTGATTGCATTTATGGGACATGTTTAAACGAGCGTCCAGAACCTCTTTTTGTATCATTTTGCGCTCCTTCAGCAGACTTTGAACAATCTGTTCAAAGTCGTGCTCAGTCGCATCAGGATTGCGATTTAACACGGAAGCATTTTCTGCTATTTCCTTAACACGATCATTATAGGAGATAACACTTTCACTAATTTTATCAAAAAGATCAATTATCTCCGATTGTCTGTTTTCATCCACAATAACTGCTTCAATCCGGTCAGCAAAATCCTCGGGAAATAGCCATATTCCGGCACTGTCGCCCCCTAATCCAAATAACACTATTGCTAGAGCAATTAACATTATTATTCTCCAATTTTTATTCAGGAATAAATGAATACTCCCTCTCCATGATTTTTATCCATTCATCATTACTAGTCAGCAATCGCATATCATTACGCCTACGGATCAGCATTCTAAGATAAATCTCATATCGCTTATTAAAATCATCTATAACTTTTTCAAAATCCTGCCGAGATGTTTCAAATGTAATGTTAAGCTGAGCAATTTTATTATTGTGTTCCAGGTAATATTTATAAAATTCTTTTGATTCATTATCGATCTCGCCTATAATCTGCAGAAGCTTTGTTTTTTTTTCAGGATCATTTATATTCGCCTGAATAAGTTTTTTTTGTTCGGCGATTACTTTCCGTCTGCCTTCATCTACTTTAGAGAGTTTTTGGCTGCCACAAGAGAAAAATAGTAGAGTAATAACCAATATGATTAAAAGATGTATCTTCATTTGTTCACCTTCTTTCCTGAAAATTGGATTTCATTTATTTTCAGAGTAGTTAATTTTGCCAGGTCTTCCTGAATCAGTTCACCATTAATTCTTATAGAATGTTTTGTACATAGTGCAGCTATAGTTCCAGCTAATATTTTAAAGTTATCATGGGGCAGTGCGCTTCGCATTTGTTCAATCCCCTGCCAAATCATCTGCAAATTAAATATGTCCCCATCACCAGATTGTTCGATCTGCACTATCAAACCGTGTTCTGCCATACTTTCCTTCAGACTATTAAGAGTCTGAACCAGCTCTATTCTTCTCCTGGCTCCAACATGCATCGTAATATCCAATTTGATCATATCAGCAAAGATTCCAAAACTTGAATGATTTGATAAGTATTTTATTATGTGGATTATTTTAACAAATAGTATGCCGCAAAATATTTAATTAATATTTTACGTTGTTTTTATTATACTTAGGTAGAACTTATTAGTGGCAGGATATAAAAAAGAATATAGAATAACCATGATATATAATGGTTATTGTTTTATATAATGGTTTTATGAAGTTGGATTGGGGCGTTTTATGTTTAGTTTGCGCATACGCGAGCGCAATGTTTCCGGATGCATATCCAGTATCCGGGCCGCACCCTGAGGACCTTCGATCCGCCAGAATGTCTTTATTAAAATTTTTTCAATATATTCCCGTTCAAAACTGGCTAATGAAAGTAGTTTATCGTCATTCATTATATTTGTGTTCTGTTGTAGTTCAATGGATAATGTGGATTTTGGCGAGACAATTATGGCACGTTCGATTATATTTTCAAGTTCACGAATATTACCTGGCCAGTTATAATGTTTAAGTTGCTCCATTACTTTTTTGGGAATTTTGGTAATATTTTTCCCCATCTTCTGATTAAAGTGCTTGACAAAATGATCCACTAACAACGGTATATCACTCACTCTTTCCCTCAGTGGTACAATAGTAATGGGATAGACGTAAAGGCGATAGTACAGATCTCTTCTGAACCGACCGTAGCTAATTTCCTTTTCCAGTTCGCGATTTGTTGCAGCGATTACCCGAACATCCACAGATATGGTTTTCGGGTTGCCAATCCGTTCAAAGGTGCCTTCCTGCAGCACGCGTAATAATTTTGCCTGAAGATTAATGGGAATTTCACCAACTTCATCAAGAAAGATAGTGCCGCCGTCAGCTAGTTCAAAACGTCCGATCTGTCTCTGCAATGCCCCGGTAAATGCGCCTTTTTCATGGCCAAATAATTCACTCTCGAATAAATTCTTCGGTATCGATGCACAATTAACTGTAATTAATGGCCTACCACTTCGCTTGCTTTTTTGATGAATGGCCCGGGCAAACAGTTCTTTGCCTGTTCCGGTTTCACCATCCAAAAAAACGGTCGAATCCGTGTGCGCCACCTGTTCTATTCGATATAGCATATGTTTTAAAATATTACTTTCTCCAATTATTTCATCATAGCCATGGCTGCTATTTAACTCCTGACGCAGAAACAGGTTTTCTGTCTCCAGTTGTTCCTTTAACTTACTGATCTGCTTAAATTGCTTTTTTATTTTGTTCTGAGCTACCTTCAAATCGCGAAGGTCTATGGTTAGGCCTATCAAATAGGGTTCACCATTTATTGTGG
>JAFDCA010000504.1 GCA_019313025.1 Deltaproteobacteria bacterium | reverse complement strand
TTATTTTTTTTTTTTTTTTCAGCCAGTTAAACTCCGTGTCTCATCCGATTATCATCATGACCTCGGTTATCCTTTCCCTGGGCGGCGCTTTTTTAGGCCTTTCCTTATTTAAACAGCCGTTTGGCATTATTATGACCGGTGTGGGTGTCATATCCCTGGCCGGCGTGGTGGTCAACAACGCCATCGTCCTTATAGACTATATCAATAAGCTTCGAGAACGGGGACTGGCCCTTAAAGAGGCGGTGATCAGCGCCGGTGCCACCCGGCTTCGACCGGTGGTGCTCACTGCGATTACCACGATCCTGGGACTCATCCCCATGGTGACCGGTGTTTCCTTTGATTTCCGTCATCTGGCGATTTCCTGGGTGAGCGAGTCGAGTCAGTGGTGGCGATCCATGGCCATTGTGGTGATTTTCGGGTTGATGGTGGCAACGTTTTTGACGCTGATCGTCGTCCCCACCCTTTACTCTCTTTTCTCTAATATGGGAGAAAAAAGTCGGAATGCTACACGGTGGGTGCATGATTTCTACTGGAGACCCTATCGATGGCTGGCAGGAGAAAAGCTTACGAGGAAACAATAAATATCTCTATTTTGGAATCCAATGTTTTTTAGTATTGGAATATAAAATTTGAGGAGCAGGATAGGCGGTCCTGTGGAAATCGTTGAGAGAAATCGTCGGCTTACAGTCTGAATGGCATATGTAATTCCTATCACATGTTATTGGCATCATAGAAATTCGACATACTTGCAAGTTGAACGAAACCGCTTTCTTACAAAATTGCTAAAAAGCCAAACTCCTCACAAAGAGTTTGCTCTTATGATATCCGAAAACACAATATTTTTAGAGTCTCAAAAATCGGCGATCTATCGCAGAACATTCAATATGCTGAAAGCTCAAGTCACAACATTTGGGTATTAAAAGATAGAGCCGAATGATCCTGTCTTTAGGTCTGTTTTCTGTCGCTTGAGAATTCTTTATATCTCTGTCTGCACCATATATGTCCTCCAAAACAAGAAATAAAGATAAGCATTAATGCCAATGTTGATACAGGGCCAATTTTAAGGGTAATCCAGGAAACAGCGATCAACGGAGCGAGACCCCAGCGGACTATTGTTTTCAGGGTATCGTGTTTTGCAATAAAATCGGCCATTGGTGGTGAATACTTGTAATATGCTTTAACAAACATACAACCGATTCTATTTGGCATAAGATATAAGTCTCTGAATCTTCGAAGCAGTTGAACATGTTTTTCAAATTTTGAACCAAAAGCTGCCGTAGCAATGAAACACCCCATAACATTTGAGCCAAAGCTCGAATAAGAATCGCCGACAGAAGCAATTCCTCCTGGATCAACAATAATTCCATTGGCCAACCCGTCACTGTCTCCAAAACCACCATCTTTCACTTCCAAAGTGATAGATTGTCCGTCATCATTAAAGGTGACGTGGTCCGAATAGTCATACCAACCATTGATGGTATCATATTTATAAAAGACATCAGATTCAAAAATGTCTCCTGAAAAATAGATCCTGATCGTAGCAGTATCACCGGGGTTGGTTACACGAAGCCGGTAGGCAAAAAGCCCAAAAATGAGATCCGCCGGTCTGTTTACAGTATCGCTAATGGTATCCGGATCAATCACTTCCAAAGATTCAATTTCTTCTGCAGTACTGGAAGCTTTTTCGATTCCTATAGATACCGAACCATCAAATGCTTGAACACATTTGATGATTTGTGGTTGAAAGTTGTCAGGGATACCGTCGAGATTAAAATCAACATTATCATCCACTTCGTCAACATCATTAATACCGTTTCCATTGAGGTCTACAAAAAAGTAAGCGGTTGTAAATTCGACAGTACTTGACCAATTCGAAGCTGTAAAATAGAAATCATAGAATCGGACACGCACATAGTATTTATGGTTTGGTTTTAATACCATGTGAGGCACGGAAAACGTTGTTAAATAGTTGTCGCTGTTAATATCGACAACACGTTTGGAGAAATCGCTTTGCTCGCTGATTTGCCAATGACTTTGAAAGTGACCGTCATCGTTTGGATCTGAAAAATCTTCCGTGGTGATATATAGAGGGACTTCGATATCGCCAGAGTAATTTTCTGGATACACAATATTTGGCCTATCAGGGGGCAGATTCGATGCCGGTACATCAATGTAGTATACTTCATTTGAGAAGCCACTTTCATTACCTTCAGTGTCATAGGCCGTTAGAACGAAGAAGGAAATATCAGTATCACTTAGACCGTGTATGGTATATTCCGGGTTTGCAGGATCGGCAAAATATCCAAGAGGAATTTTGATGGGTGAGTCACCTTCATCAACACCTGTGCCGTTATAAGGTGCACCTGAAGTACCGCTCTTATAGTAAATATAATAACCGGCAAGATCAGGTTCGGTATTGGCGGTCCATGCAAGGGTGACGTCTGCTGCATAGGCTAAAGATTTCGGACCGATGATGATGGCTGTAATAACAAGTGTCAGAAACCAAAAACAGATTTTAGGCAAATATTTGCTTAAATTGTTGAACATAAAGGCACCCATTTCCTCCTTTTTAATCGGTCTTATTGTTTGGCAACTTATGGAGGAAAGGTACCTGAAAAATCTTAATCAGTATTTGTTATACGTAGAATGAATAATAGCACTACAGGTGTTCGGCAACCCGGCTGCCATGGCTTTTCAGCTTTAGGCCCGTGGTATTGCGTCCTCGCTTTTCAGCGGGTTTGCCCTTTC
>JAFDCA010000503.1 GCA_019313025.1 Deltaproteobacteria bacterium | reverse complement strand
TTGAGATCTCAAAAACATGTCAGACATAGTAGAAAACGCCACAACTAACGTTTGGTGATATGGTATTACGATATCTCAGAAATTTCAAATGCTTGATATTAGGATAAAATTGCAGCTATCAAAGGATCCCCCTGCCTATGAGTATGTGAAAATTAATCAAAGAAAAAACAGGCACGATTCGTGTGATCACCATTTCCAGATCACAACCCAAGGGAGTTTTCAGATAGCTACTTTGAAAATAGAAAATCTTTTAATTTGAAGAAGAAAATTTTGGCTCGATGCGCCTCAAAGCCTGCAGGATCGGACCCGTATCATCCTGTTCTTGGGCTGCTATCCCTAAGTTCTTGACCTTGTTATCATAATAATCTTTAGCTTTTTGTGAAACATGCTCTAATGAATTTCGAAAAAGAAAAAGCATTCTTGGATTTAAAAGCAACCCCTGTTCAAAATTGGTCAGATGATATCTTAAAAATCGAATACGATACTTATATTTCATTGAACGGGCATAATCTAACTCAAATAAAATGCGTTCGTAAAGGTTAACAAGGGAGATTGCCATCGCCTCCTCAGTTAATAATAGTTGGATCAATCTCTGTTTGGAGATTTTTTCTAATGATTTGAATACCAGTTCAGAAACCCGGAGATAATCTTCTGGAGACGCTACGAGGTGATTCAAATGCGGATTCTGGACAAGCATTGTAGTCAAATGCAAAATATCATCATTAATATTATTAATGGTCGAAATGCGATCCCTGTCTATATTGGTCTTGGTTGTATAAACTGCAGATGTGACGGCAACAATAAGCGATAACATTGAAAAAATAATAAAAAACCATTTGCTCATGGGATAGCTTTTTTTATCATAGTCGATTGGATTGTTCATTTTAGTAAATACCAACTCAGATTATCATAGATTATGTTGTAAATCTTACACAACTTATCATGGATTATGAATGACAACGCGAGTCAAAGGTTTAGCAATTTCTTCAAATACATGTGTTATCAAAAATTGAATGGGTATTTTAATGTCTGTAAAAACTTCAGAACTGCTATTTAAATTCTTTAGTTCTTCTTAAAAACTTGCCAACGAGCATGGCAACTAAAATCGTGAGGTAAAGCTGTCCAGTAACGGCAATCATGATTGTAATAGATTTTGCTGAAGATGAAACAGGTGTGACATCGCCATATCCGAGGGTTGTCATGGTAACAAGGCTAAAGTAGATATAATCGTGAAACCCCTGTGCAGTACTCCCAGCGAAATTAATAACCCCTGCATCCAGATTAAAAACAATCTCTCTCAGTTTCTCTATCATGGCCAGCAGCACTGCACCTAATATTCCTATAAGCAGATAACCATTAACTGAATTGATCAAAATGATTGAGGTGACATTTTCACTTCTGGCGATATGCCTGATCATAAAAACCGTAATAAAAGCGTTAAAACAAAAAAAGAAAAATAAAATGGTTACGCCTAAAAATTCATTGGCGATAAATAAGTCTATCCAAATTAAAAATATGGTAGCTATTCCAAAGCCGATAAGAATGTTTTGTTTTTTTTCAGAAAATTCGAGTGAAAACGTGCTGGAGAGAATTATGGCCGTAAAAATGATATTCAAAATGATCTTGCGATGTACAGATAATTCCGGATAGAAAAAAACGGATATTAATAAACAAATTAAAAGAATTAAATTATTTCTGGCAAGTTTATTTTGTGGCATAATAATTCTAATTCAAAACTCTGTATGTAATAGTTTTTTGGTTTCCAAAAATGTGTTTTACTTTCTAAAATAGAATCCAGTCACATACGTAAAGCTTTAAAAATATTCAATTATAGATAGACTGATTCTTCTTTCTCCTCTTATTTCTTAAGAGGAGAAAGAACAGGGTTGTTCTCCGCAAGAATCGACTTCAATCTTTCGATGTAATCTGATGGAAAAGTCCAGATCGGTTTTTCTTTTGTACGAGTAAGACCCCGCTCCATCGGTTTTAAATCGTATGCCAGTGTCACCAGTATGTCGCTGCTGGCCCAGGGGCTTTTTCGAAAATAGGCATGCCCATTCCCGGTCATTGACCCCTCTGCATCGCTAACATCAATAAAATTTAAGTCTTCAATTTTGAACAATAATTCTGCAAGATGTTTTTCGATCTTTTCATCTTTTTCCAGTTGTCCTAATCGTTCCCGTGATAATAGAAATTTCGACACTCCAAGAGCCTGGTCCCCCTCTGACATATAGATACTCATACTGCGCGACACATTCAAAGCGCCATCAAGGAGCATATTTGCGAAAAATCCCCAGTCCACATCGCTGCCTACAAGAATCACATGACCAATTCGCAGCTGTTTTTGGACGGTCTGTTTGTCTTGACCATTGTGTATCAATGCCAATGAATATATAGCCTTAGTGACCAGACGGGTTCCCATGCTGTAGCCCACTATATGGATTTCACGGGCAGTAGTCTTTTTTGAGAGGAACTGCAAAAAGAGCCTTAGGTTTCGTGCTGAGTCCGCAGCAGTTTCAGCATCTGAGGCATAGGCCCATAGGCTTGGCGTAGAAGGCCAGGCAAAGGCAATGATAACACCTTCATAGCCCAGATAATGCCAAAGTTCGCTGGCGACGATAAGCGGATTTTCAAAATTAACCTTGTAACCGTGAAAATATACATAGATGTCCTTGTTTTTCGAATTGGCCAATTTTGCGTTGATGATCGACGCATAATATTCCGCCGGTTCTGTCGATTTTTGAGCCTGCACTTTGGGGGAATCGAATTCCGAGATTGTCGTGTTCAAAATGCCGTATTCTTTCACACCGGTCACCTGCAGAGGAAGATTTTCAGTACGATTCTTCAATAGTGAAATGTGTTTCATCTCCTCCCAGGTGTAATCTCCTTTTCCGAGTTTGACTTCGCCTTTGCCCAGACGAAGCAAGTACCCCCGTTCGTTTTGATAGAATTTTTCCTTGCTCTCTTCAATGGCGGGTTCACGATCTGTGGCATACAGGATTTCGATAGTGCCATCATCTTTTATCGGGCTTGTATCTGAGGACGGCTGCCAAGCGCCGTTCTCAAAAATATCTGGAGTCGGCATTAAATTAAGTTCGTAAGGCTTGTTAGTGGCACATCCAGTGAGTATCGTAACAATAAATATATGGATTAACGCGCAAACCAATAGGTCTTTCAATCGGAATCGAAATGATTTATAATTCATTTCATCCCCCTTCTTTTTTAAAGCTTTCATTGAATATTTCTAAACATTTTCTACCGTTAAGGCCTAAGCTTTGATAAACAGATCAACGAATTCGAGTAAACGCCACTCCATATAAGGATAGAACGGATTCCACCGGAGCCGAAGCATGTCTTCGGCAGGTATCTGCAGGACACCGCGTTCTCCGCGAAGATCCATGTTTCCAAGCTGAATCTTTGAATTGTCATTTAACTCGATCATACCATAAAGGGGATCATTCATGGGAAATGGCAGCGCAAGGTGAGAAAGTGAGTAAATATTAACCGGCCATTTCATATCAAGGGGTTTACGGGTAATTTTGGACGCACCTGTTTTTTTTTGGAGAACGACGATGTCACGGCTATTCTCATTGGCGTTGGTCACAAGGCTGATAGAAAAGGGCAAACCAGGATCTTTGAATTTGGCCTCGATACTCGACTTGGGATCTTCTATGAGAACATGTTCTACCTCAGAGAGGCGATTGACATCAAAGATTACCAATTCATGACCACCTGCTGGAAGTTTTGCGAACAGTCCATCAACCACGGCACGCGTGGATACCGTCGCATCAACAATAGACTGAAAAGCCAGCACCGGCGGAAATCGGTTTAACTTTCCGGCCGAACTAAGTGATTCAATCCTCGATCGAATTTCGTTGGTGATTCGGTAAACTTGTTCACCGGCGTTCACCGCAAAAGAATTGTACTTGAAGGGGTCGTACTCGGGCAAAATACTATTCCACTCAAGTTTTTTAAGACCGAGAAAGCGACCGAGCCTTGCCTGCCATTTCGCCAGGGCGGCAATTGGCGTGACGCCTATCGAGGGTGAGATCAAAACCATCCCGCTAATCTTTGGCAATGTTGAATCTTCCATCTCCGAGAGAACATAGTGAACAGCCAAGGCACCGCCGTTGGAATACCCCACGAGATAGATTGGCCGCTCTCTGACTTTTGTGCTCAGATGCCGCATGACCAGACGAACTGCCGCGGCCATGTCCTCCCATTTCATCTGAAGCAGCCCTGAGGGTGCAGTACCGTGTCCCGGTAGCCGAAGCCCAATCACCCAGGCACCTGCTGAATGCAATCGACGACCTAAGTTTCTCAGGCTGTAAGGCGAATCAGACATACCGTGCAACAGCAAAACACCTGCCTTGGGAGCGTCTGTTGAAAGTTCGAATGTATGGTTCCCATTTGGGGACCAGCGGCCAGGATCCGACAGGCTTCCCTGGTGGTAGCGATTAATAAGGTTCCGGTCTTCTGCCGGAATATGGTTAAACACGCGTTCGTCGAGCTGAGCAAAGAGCTGTTTCTCCAACGCAAGATAGTCTTCAAAGCTCTGCACCTGACTGTCTGCTGTAAATTCGGCGTCAAGCTCTATCTGATGCCAGACTTTGAGGTCGGGTCTGTTTTCGAGAAACAGTACAAAAATGATAATAAGCACGACCAATCCGCCGGCAATACCGCATATGAGGGCTTTTACAGTATGTTTGATTAGACGTAGCATAATCTCTTAGGTAATCTATAAGATTCAGTAAAAAATTAAATTTTAGGGCAGTTCATCAATCCAAGATCCCCCGGAAAGCCACTTTTCACTCATTGCTTTTAATTGGCCACTCCCTTGAAGATGGTTCATAAAATTCTGTACCCAGTTGATCAACAGCGTATCTTCAGTCATGGCAATACCTAAAGGTTCGAAGGTGAGGGGTGACTTTCCCGCGATCAGCCCTTTATCTTGGTAACGATAAGCCGTCAGTGCACAAAAATAAAAATCCGCTACGACAACATCGATCTTACCCTTGAGTAGAAGATCAATGGCCGCTTCGTAAGAATTGGTAAGGATCAATTTTGCCTTGGGTATTAATGTCTCGGCAAATATTTGGCTGGTTGAATTCTTCAGCGCTGCAACCGTAACCCCCGGTATATCCAAGCCCTTTGCCTCTTGCAAGGCAGCATACTTTTCCGCCACGGCCAAGATTCCCTTTCCGGAAACATAGTAAGGCCCCACAAACGCCATCTTTTGATTGCGTTTCGGGGTTATGGTCATGCCCGACAGGACCATATCTACCCTGTTTGCCTCCAGAGCCGGAAGAAGTTTGGCAAAAGGCATTGAAGCAAATTTAATTTTAACCCCCAGTGCATCGGCCATTGTCTTCGCAATATCAACATCCAGTCCGATGAGCTCACCTTTTTTGGTGGTAGCTGTCATCGGCGGCTGCGCGCCGCTTGTGCCGACTAGCAACTCGCCTTTCTTTATGATGCGATCCATAACAGGGCCTGCGGAAGCACCCATTGCAAATACCAAAGACAATGCCGCGAATAAAGCAATGAAAACGAATGTTTTTTTCATCGAATCTCTCCTGTTTTGATTCTTTTAAAAACAGACAATCTTATTTCAAACCCGCCTCTTTGTAATACCGTAATGCTCCTGGATGTATAGGGGCTGTCAAGCCATCTTTTACCATACTCTTTTTTGTTAACGTGTTAAGGGTCGGGTGAGCGTATTTTAATGACCCTAAATTTTCAAACACCGCTTTGGTAATGGCATAAACAACATTGTCAGGAATTTTAGCAGACGTAACAAAGGTTGCTTTTACACCGAAGGTCTTTATATCTTCTTTATTGGCAACTTGTGGGTACAGCGAAACAAAAATAACCGATTTAACGTAATACGGGTACTTGGATAGTAGCTTTTCAATGTTGATCATCGGAACAAAGATAGATTTTTTAGCGCCCACTGTGGCAAACTTTATTGCTGTGGTTGGATGGCCAACCGTATAGAAAAAGGCATCTAACTCACCACGCATTAGCATACTTTGTGCATCCGTGTTCTTCTCAATTTTAATGACCCGAAGGTCCGTTGTCCAATCAATCCCTTCTGCATTAAGCGCATCGATGGCATTCTGGCGTCCTCCGGAACCCACCTTGCCGAGGTCAATACGTTTTCCTTTTAAATTTTGAAGGGTTTTTATTCCTGAATCAACGGAAGCGACCAATGTAACCGATTCGGTATATAGACTGAACATTGCACGCAAATCTTTCTGAGGGCCTTTGTCTTTCCATTTTTCCAACCCGTTGAATGCCTGATATTGGCTATCCGACTGAATAATACCAAACGCCATATCACCAGCCATTATCACATTGATGTTAAACACGGATCCTGAAGTCTTTTCGGCAATACATCGAAAGCCGTTTTCTTCCTGTCGGTTATTCACGATTTCAGCAATGGCACCGCCGGTTGGATAATAACGCCCCATATATTCACCGGTGGCAATCTTAAACACTTTCGTTTTTGCCCAAGCACCAAATGGAACCGTCCATAACAAAAAGACACTCAGAAATACAATTAAACCATTTTTCAAATAGCCATGCTGATTCATGATCACCCTCTTTTGTTTGTTAGTTATCAAAAATAGTCCAAGTTTCAACTTTTAAAGCATTAAAAAACAACAGGTCATGACGATACCATTTTATTACAAATACATTAACCGTATAATGGCAGTGCTTTGCCTTATCAGCCAGGCCTTTTTCCTATTTCCGTCTTTTCTCTGCTTTTCAGCAAAAATGACACCAGAAGCATCACCACGATAGCGCCGATCAGGATCCGCAATGTTTTGCGGTAACTGCTCAAATAGGCGTAGTTCACAATGGATTCATATGCTTTGCTTATTTCTTTGGGCAGACTGTCCAAATGCGCCTGCCACTGCTCCTGAGAAAGTTTGGCCGCCCAGTCCTCGAGTTCGATAATGGCCTTTTCACGATTTTCGACAGATGCTTTGGGAAGGCCGTGATAGGCGTCATATCTGTCAACCACATTGCCGTAGACCAGGATCAAAAAGATCGATCCCAGCACCGAAACACCAAACGCCACCCCCAGTTCTTTGCCAGTGGAATCCCCACCGGTCGCCTCTCCGAGCTCGTTCGGTTGAACCGTAGACAGGGTGGTCTCGCCCAGGCGTGCCAGCACCACACCCGCGCCGGCACCGAAACAAAACAAGGCAGGAATCAGGCTGGCCCAGGCCAATTCGAGACTGGCGGTGTGATACACCCACCCGCCACCGATCAGCATCAGAAACAGGCCTGCCTGAACTATGCGGTTGGCGGGAATACGTTGCGGTAAACGTGACGCCCCAAGAGCAAAAATGAAAATGCCAAGTGTATAGGGCAACAGCACCAGGGCAGTATCAAGTGCATTGATCTGCAGGGCCGACTGCAGAAAGACAGGCAAAACAAACAGCAGACCGCCGACCGTCAATTGAAATAAAAATCCAATGCTGACACCGCTAGCAAACATACGATTTCGAAACAACGCGATTTGAAACAGCGTTTCTTTGCCGTGTTGTATCCGCCGGGCTGACCAGATTACAAAAAGAAACAAAACCACAACACCGGCTGCCATAAATAGCAAAGCGCCCGACAATCCAAAGGGTGCAAATACCTGTTTGCCGAAGTAAAACGGTCTGCGTGCATGCCACCAGCCGAACTCGCCTGCCAAGGTGGCTCCCAGTACGATCAGCCCCAGTCCGACAAATGTCATCACTGCACCAACTGCATCGAACTGGGTTTCCTTGGTCCGAGGTTTTTCAACCACCATGCTAGCGAAAAAAAGCAGCAACGCGATGATGAGAGGTTCGCTGCCGAATGCCCAACGCCAGCTCAAAACACCTGCCAGCAGTCCCATCCAGATCGGGCCGATCACGGCCGCGGCGGCCACAAAGGCCGAAAAAATACCAAAAGACGCAGACCTTTGAGACCCTTCATAGTTGAGTACGATGATTGAACTGGCAGCCGGAATCATCATAGCCCCGCCGATGGGTTTGACTAGTGACCAGCCTAACAAAAGAATCCACACATTGGGACTCAATGCCGCCACCAGCGTACCACCAGCGAAAATCATCGCACCGGTGACAAAAATCCGTTTCTCGCCAAACCGGTCGGCCAGCTTGCCGGCCGACAGATACATTGAGGCCATCACCAGCGAATGCAGGGCCATGGCCGCCTGCACGAAACCCACCTGGGTGTTTAGCCCGTTTACGATCGATCCGATGGCCACCGGCATCATCGAACCGTCCAATGTGATGGCAAAAATTCCTAATGATACCGTTGCCAACGCCGCCCATATGCGGATCATCGATTCACTATTTCTTTTTTCATTCATGCGGACATCTTCTCTAAACTTTTAATTTTATGTGAATCAGATTTTTTGACAGTCTCTGGAGATATTCAAACTATTTGGAATAGGCAAATACGTATGGTTTCCAATGAATAAAACAACTCATCTCTAACCCGCTGAGTTTTAGCGCCAATTGCTACCAATAGTCAGATAGATAGCAGTTTCTTCAGGCCCCCTGGCTATATCCACTCCAACCCTGAGGCCCAAACGTTTTGCGAGTAAGTACCTAAATCCACCTCCATAAGCTACTCTGGCCGTACTATCAAAAATCCCATCTAAAGAGTCATTAGTCCAGCCAGAGCCAAGGAAGGCCAATAAGCTCCAGCGGTATGTAACATCCCAACGGGGTTCGATCTCACCAACTATTACATTTTCCCCTTGATACCTTAGTGCAGGTATTCCCCTGAGTTGGATAAATGGTACTGCATAAAAAGGGATGTCACCATCAGCAAATCGGCCATCGGCTCTGACTCCAATTACAGTATTAGGAAGGAGCTGCCACCATGACAATCCTGCAAGTTTAATATAGTTATAGTCATAATCTCCGCCAAAAGCGTTATCGTAGCGCATGGCCATTAGCGAGACATTATAACCTTGATTCGGGGTAAATATATTGTCCCTGGAATCGTAGTTTGCTACAAGGCCCTAGCCGGCATCATTAGATTCCAACTGCCATGGAGGTACACCAGGAATTATTTCTCCAATTTCAAATTGGCTGTCAGTACCGATAAATATATACCTGCCACCAACGAAAAATTTGCTGTCTTTGATTCGAAATTTAAGTTCTTGAACTAAAAAAGCAGCATCAATGTTAAACTACAAACCATCGCTTTCGCTTAAATCTGATTGATTTGGATCAAAGAACTTCAGATTAAGAGAGGCAGCACCGATTCCCCCGAGATATCGCATACGATCTTGATACCAACTTCCAAAATGACCGCCACCGACAAACCAGCTTTCATTTTCAGTATAGCCTCCAAACACGCCTGATATGCTAGGAGGTAATTTTAACGTCTCATTGTCATCGATTTTTTCAACTTGATTTTCTTCTTTTGTTTCTTTTGATTCGTGGAAAAACAACAGACCGGCACCTATGCCAAATCCAACAGCCGGCTCTGTAATAATCAAAGGAATTGGTAGAAAACCTCTGCGATCAACCAACCAATTACTGGCGTCTAATGCTCCATCTTTTGGGTCAATAAATGGTTCGAAAATAGAAGAGCCGAAAGCAGAAGTGTTGAATAAGATACAGATAATGAAAACAACAAGGATTCGCATAATCTACTCCACTACGTATGTTCTATCGTGCCATTTAATTGCCTACTCGTTTTATATGTCTGTTCCGTCTACGGTTGTGATCTATTGGGACTCATGTTTGAGATCAACTGCATGTCTTTGGAAGGTTATACTCCTCGCGAATATCCATCAGTCTTTGTAGTGCTTTTTTCATGGTCTCTTCGGCCTGGGATTCTGAATGGATGTCGGTGTCGATATTGATCAATTCTGGGTATAGGGCCCGAGCCTTATCCTCTTGCCGGCTGTCAACGTAAGCAAGGATTTCGATCCACTTGCCGGCGAGGGCATAGTGTTGATTCTCCGACTTGGCGGCGCTTCGTGCATATCCCAAGGCCACTTCATGCTTGCAATCCGTTAAAGCGGCAAGCCCGTTAAAGGCATCCTCTCCGAGATCAGTCTTTAGCTTTTCGATCGCCTTGTCCTGTTGTGCTTTTTTCGCCTGTTCCTGCTGCGCTTTCATCGTCTGATCCTGTTGTGCCCCGGAAATACCACCGGCGACCGCCCCGGTAGTTCCGCCCCAAACAGCACCCCGGGCGCCAGCTTCGCCAACATTACCGCCGAAAACCAGTGCACTAACCATACCACCGGCTGCACCGACAACTGCACCCATGGCAGCTCCTTCCCCGGCTCTTTTTGCGGTATGACTTGAACATGCAATCAGTACCGCCAGACATAGAATGACAATCATTTTTCTTTCGAAAATTTTTTTGATATGATTCGATTTCATATGCATCTCCCTAATTTGAATGAATTGATTATTCTTTTGTATTAAAAAGAACATATGGTTGATTCTCAGTTTACTTTGACATCTCTTCCTTCTTCTTTATTTTATGATACATCCAATATTCTTGCGGCGGCAAATCTGTAGACGAACAATGTGAAAAAGAAAAACAGAATCAGACCTGTACCGATAAGAAAGGCGTGATTGACCCACTCTTCGCCCTCTGTCTCTGCACTGTTTAGTGCTTCGATGAAACGTGGTAAACTCTTCTCCCATTCCGGAGAAAGCAAAAAATGATCAACCGTCTTGACCAAAGCGTCGGTCTGTTGAATCACTTTAGAGGCTTCCACCAGAGTTGCCTGATAGTCTTTAATGTCAAAGGGCTCTGAGGGAGTTTCCTTTGCTGCCTTTTCTTCTTGCATGCCAAAGCGACCGGCCAGAGTATTGCTCGATGCCATCAGCTCATTTGCCACAACAAAGGTCTGACGCAATTCGGTGAGCAGATCTGTCACACGCTTTTCCTCGGCAATGATGTCTTCAATCGACCGTTTTCGCTCCAAGGCAAAACGGTCCATAAGCTGAACGATGGCTGCTTCTCTTTCGATACTGACCCTTTTCATAACCTGATCGATGGTCACCTCTCGAAGATCAGACACCTCTTTCATAACCTGTTCCACCGTCGCCTTGCGCTCTGCCGTAATTTGCCCGGATAATTGTTCCGACACACTGGCCAGCCGGCTCGAAACTTCGGAAAACGTGTCGATATTGGTCAGAATCTTCTGAATTTGTGGATTGAGGATCATCTGCGACATCCAAGTCTCTGCAAAATTTCCCGTTAGCAACGGTAACCGTGTGGCCAAGTATAGGCTCCTCTCGGCCAACATTCGCGTTTCCTCAACCTCTTGGGTCACCTGCTGGACCGATTTAAACAATCCGCCCGTCTTTTCTTTCGCCACCAGAGTGGATGTTCTCCGGTCGGCTGCAAAGTCACTAAACCGAACGTAGTTGTACACGACTTGATCAGGGTTGCGCTTTTTCCATTCGAGGATCAATTCACGCAACTCGCGTTGTTGTTCATTTGAGAGTATTTTGGCTGCAATTGTCCAGATGTCCGCCTCAAGTTTTTGATACCCCTTTATAACGACCTCAACCGATTCGCCGTATTTTTGCCGCATATTATCTTCATAGATCAACCGTCCCAGGGTCGTTAAGGCCACCATATCGAGTAAAGCCACCTGGGGATTTGGTTCAGCAGCAATGGTATACACTGACGATATCGAATAAACACCGTCTCCCATGATAAAATGACGGGTTTCTGGGTCCGGCTTAAACGTATCAACGTCCTCAACCGCTTGGGTCATCACACTTGCAAAACGATCCGCATAACTCATCAGTTCAGACTGCAGGGCGACCTCTGTCATGACATAATCTGTATTTTTGTCTGCATCTTTTTTTTTGGCCGCAAAACCGAATGTGCACGACATCAAAAAAATCCACTGAAAAAGAAATATCGTGAAAAATATGCGATGTCGCTGGTTATGGGTTATCATCTGACTCACCTCCATTTAGTGGTTGAGGTATGAAGAAAAAGCCTTTACAAAGACACTTGATTGAAAACCTCAAACTGAGTGGTTGCATAGTACTTTACAGGGTTATCCTCATGGTCAACTACGGTGACGTTGATCAGGTCACCGTGGTTGACGTCAGGCGGATCGGATTGTTTAGATTCCGCCAGCCGCCAAGCCATTCTCCATATCGCTACTTCTGATAACCATGGCCCCTCATCCAGGTCTGGGAAATAATCAGTGACCACTTCACCGTCAACCTTGCGTTGAAATTGAATTCGATAACCTGTACGTTTTTTAGCCCAACCCGCATCGATGATCTTATAAGCTTGTTTTGAATTCATTTATCCCTCCGTATCAAACTGTGGCGTGGTTTTACTGGTATAATGGACCTGCATCTGGGGCATAGCCAGGGTGATGCCTTCCTGGTCAAAACGCAGTTTGGTTTTCTCGAGCAGCTCCCGGGTAATTACGAATCGTTTTAGGTTGTCTGCCCAGCCCCGGGCCGACAATTCGACATAACCTTTGTTAAGGCTCATCAGATATACAATCGGCCGGGGGGTGCGATTCACCCGGGGATCTTCGACCATAATGGTTTCCAGAATCTGTTTGGCCTTCATTAGGTCCTGATCGTATAAGATATTAATTTTCATTTCAAATCTTCTAGTCGGGGTAAAATGGTAATTGATGATGACATCATTGAGGATGATGCGGTTGGGGATAAACACCGTTTTGCCGTCGAATGTCCTCAACCGGGTGTTCAATACGGTAGTGGCTTCGACTTTTCCCAGAAGATCGCCGGCCTTAATTGTAGTGCCGACTTTGAAAGGAAGCGTTGGAATAAGAGGGCGAAACACTACGATCATGCCGATGGCAGCCAGCGTGAGAATGGATAAAAACCGCATGACGGGTTCGGCAGCGATACCCAACTCGATGGCGGCAAAAGTGACCAAGACAGCAAGCATCAGAACGCAAAAGACATTGCGAATGGTGGCTCCCCTGGCAGAACTGATGGGTAGCTTGCTGAACGCTTTTTTTAATCCTATATTTATCCATTTAATTAAAATGAGCCCCATGACGATCACCGCGAATGCGATGACTATCTCCCGACCATATGTGGTCATTGTTTTTTCCATTTGTTCGATGCTTGCCGCAAGTCCATTCATCGTAGCTCTCCTTAATTTCACTTTAAAATCCCTCTTTCGTCAGAGCCTTTCAAGCTGATTCATGCGTTTCTATCCTGTTGGAAGCGTCAGAATCGGAGCCACACCACCCGTACTGGGAGCCTGCAGACGAAAAAGCGCAATGATCAATCCGAGAGTACGCTTACTATTGATGTCATTGTTAGCGATGTAAAACCAGTAATTCTGGTATTGGACGGCAGCAAATGGGCTATGCGGTCGCTGTTTGCTCCAAAGCACTTTAAAGGGGATCAGGCTTGTTTTCGAGCCCTCTTCGCTCTTTGAAAGCCGGTAATCGATCACTCTTCCTTCGTCAAGGTGTTCAAGCGGAACCTCGACGCCCCTGGACAAAAAAGACATCATTGCCAATACGGAGCGGGTTTGGATGGATATTTCATCCTCTTTAATACCCGTCAGATGATCGGTAAAGCGAAATGTGTTACCATTGGACAATCCCAAAAGCTGCCTAAGCTCTTTGAGCATGGGCTGAAATTCTTCCGGAATTTTTTCCGAGAACTCAAGATGACGTTCCTTGATGCCGTTTATCTCCACGATTCGGACTTCGAAAGCCTCAACCTCGGAAAGGCTTATAAGCAATCTCATAACGTGTTGAAAGCGTTTAAGCTTGTCAAGGTCACGTTGGAATTGTGTCTTGAGTTCAATGTCTCCAGGAGGCGGAATGGCTCCAAATGACATATTCTCCACAGCGCCTATACGTTGTACTCCGATTTCCATGAGTATATCGACGTCCCAACCCTCTTGGGCGGCTGCAAAGATAAGTTCAGCAGGAATCGCCGAAAGCAGGTGTGCTGAAAATTCTCGTCCCTCAACAGGGAGGTAAGTGATGGTGGGGCGCTCCTCATAATTTAGATTCGCCCCCATTGAGGCTGTAGAGCCTGTATCTAAATTTCCGCCAAGGTCAATAATGCCACCCGCTTCAACACCTGCATTATAGACATATTGGGTCAGTATGGAACTCACCGCAAGGAAGACAGGCTCTTCCAGATACCGGAGACGTATAATATTCATAAGCATCTGCTCCCGTGATGATTCAGCAAGGGCTTCGTTATAATTAAACCGATCCCGCGGTACACGGCGGTGACCGAATACAGCACATCCCGATAGCACGAACACCGCAATTATCATGAGAAACGAAAATCCAAGATAAAAAAGACGATTGGTTTTTCTTTCTGGAGTGCTGCATGTTTTCATTTTAACCTCTTTTCTGCTTTATTTTATGCTATTTCTCTAATTAAAAATCTAAAGATAGCGCCAATAAGGTTTTAAATTTATTGTCTCCGATCTCCGGGGCCGGATTGTTGTCATTGACATTGGTCACCCGAAACAGCAGGGACACCGGCTCCACAAGCGGTAGCTTTACATCAAAATCAAATCTGAAAAGCCATTCTTCGTCCGGATTTTCTAGACCCGGCATGTATAAGAGGTTGCCCGAAAGTTTCACCCCGTTATTGAAAGTGTAAAAACCTTCAAACCCGATATAGCCGGCCAAGTAACTGTTATCGCTAAAGTCTATAAAATCTTCATCAACATAGCCAAGGCCGAAGGGCAAATGTAGCAGATAGTTTTTATCTCCGTAAATTTGGTACCCGATGCCTCCTGCCGGGTAGAGTCGCGATGCAATCAATCGCGGCCGGTCCTGTTCGAATGCCGGCCGGGCAAATAGGAACCATTGGTCATGCACGTCATATTCCCCCAAAAGGAATGTCGTTAGTTCATCTTTGGTTGTCACCTCTACGTCTCCAGATGTATTTTGAAGCTCGTAAGCATAACTGAAGTCAAAAACAAACCGGGTCGGAGATTTTCGTCGCGTCACATTGAGACCGAATTCAAGCTTGTTTTTGTCAATGGCGGTTCTTTCATAGCGAAAGCCAAAATTTAGGCTCGCGTTCCAGTTACGAAAGTCGGTTCGCATTCGAGTCAGCCAGGATGTTTCATAATCTTGTACTGAAAGACCGGTGTCAATTGAAGCCGTTTGAATCGAAACCGTCGATTCTCGGTCCATGCTGATGGAGAGCAGCCCTTTTTCAAAGCCCATGATCCGACCCAGCACAACTTGATCTTCACCATAATAAACGCGAAAGGGGCGCTGTGAGGACATTTGTTCGATATCTTGATAGTCAATCTTTAT
>JAFDCA010000502.1 GCA_019313025.1 Deltaproteobacteria bacterium | reverse complement strand
GTATTATAACGCATGGGAGAAAGGGGTAGATGTTATGAGTATGAATGTGGTGGAAAGGATAGATGATTTTGTCAAGATCAGGCATGTGCTTGCAAGTGTTTTTGACAAAAGTGGTTTGGAGGCCTTCATACCGGAACTTCTTCGGATAAATCCTGAGATAAAAATTTTTTCAACAGGCGGCACGTACAAAAAAATCAAAGAAATTCTCGGCGACACGGCCGATTCATGCCTGACACAGGTTTCGGATTACACGGGCCAGCCGGAGACTCAGGGGGGACTCGTGAAAACTCTGGATTTCAAAATATATCTCGGGCTACTCACCGAAACATACAATGATGCCCACATTGAGGACATCCGGCGAACAGGTTCCGTTCACATTGATATGACCCTTTGCAATTTATATCCTTTTAAAGACACCATTTCGAAAGCAGGGGTGACGGTTGAAATGGCTCGCGGTAATATAGATATCGGCGGGCCTTGCATGATAAGAGCTTCTGCAAAAAATTATATTAGAGTCGCATCGGTGGTGGATCCGTCGGACTATACCGCGATTTTATCGGAAATGAAATCAAATAACGGATCTATATCCCTGGGACTTCGCTACCGTCTTGCCCGAAAGGCATTTGACCACACCGCTGTCTACGACCGGACCATCGCAGACTTTTTGGGTTCCAGGGCATTGGATGAGATGGCTGCGTGTTACAGCTTCTAAACGTGAGTCGTAACCATTACCGCTTCAGGTATCATTTAATTTTTGCCGAAAGAACTCGTGAACAAAGGCTCGTTTAGTCTTCACTTTCAGCTACGACTAACAAGAATGAAAGAACCCTGCCCGGGCTATTCACAAAGGTCATTGCCTTAGCAGAAGGTTTCATTCATAAAGTTAAATCGCTGATGGTTCTTTCAAAACGATCCCTAATCCACTCAAACAGCTTCCAGGCAAAAATTGAATCATACCTGAAGCTATTTCGAAATCGATTTGTTTAAAAGGACTAAAATTTTACGAAAATTTTAATGGTCTTCAAAAAAAGGAGAAAAAAATGGCTGAAGATTTAAAGAAAATGTATCGGACAATCATGGATGATCACTTTCCTCCTGAGATGGAGATTAGTTTTGTGGATCAGGGTAAAAAACAAACCCTTTTTTATGAAAAAGTGGCCTGGACCATCGATAACATCCAGAAAGGGCTCAGATACGGTGAAAATCCGGGCCAGGAAGCCGCACTTTACAAACTGATCAATGGCAATTTGGTTTTGGGAGAGAACCAATCGATTCTACCGGGCCAATATCTGGCTTCAGACATTGAGCTTTTGCAATCCGGTAAGCATCCCGGCAAGACCAATCTGACCGATGCAGACAACTCTTTGAACATTTTAAGATATTTTGTGGATAAACCCACCGTTGTCATCGTCAAGCACAACAATCCCTGTGGTGTTGCCCGCTCTGAAACATTGGTGGATGCCTATCAAAAAGCAAACATGGCAGACAGGGTGGCGGCATTTGGAGGATGTATTGCGGTAAACCGGGCTGTTGATCGGGCAACGGCGGAAGCCATCACCGAACAATATGCTGAAGTTGTTGTGGCGCCGGATTTTGAAGACGGTGTAATGGACATTTTTTCAAAGAAAAAAAATCTCCGGGTCATACGCATCGATAATATCAACAGGCTGCAGCGCTTTGTGGGGCAAAGATGTGTGGAATTCAAAAGCCTGATTGACGGTGGCATCATCGCCCAGTGGTCTTTTGTGCCAACAGCCCGGACAACGGCAGATCTAAAACTAGCCGCATGCGAATATAAAGGCAAGCAGTACCAGGTCAACCGTCAACCCACTGAAAAGGAATACAAAGACCTGCTCTTCGGATGGCTTGTGGAATCCGGCATTACATCCAATTCGGTCATTTACGTCAAAGACGAGGTCACCGTGGGCATCGGTACCGGTGAACAAGACCGTGTGGGGGTTGCCGAAATTGCAAGGGATAAGGCCTATCGAAAACTGGCCGACCGTTACTGCTTTGAAATGCATAATATTTCCTATAATGATTTGAAAGACGAGGATAAACGATCGGAAATTGACGCTAAAGTGGCCGAAGAAAAAGGCGGACTGATCGGCTCGGCCATGGTCAGTGACGCCTTTTTCCCTTTTAGAGACGGTATTGATGTGGGCCTGAAAGAGGGGGTTACTTCTGTGATTCAACCGGGTGGATCTGAAAATGACTACCAGTCCATAGAGGCTTGTAACGAGGTGGGGGCGACAATGGTCTATACCGGGCAAAGAAGTTTCAAGCATTAACTGGTTTCCATCCACAAATGGCCTTTTTCCGCAATTTCGGTGTCAATCTGCGGGATTCCTTATGCGACGTACTCAAGTACGTCTCCTCGCAATCCCTTGATTTCCTTGATCTTGCGAAAAATTCTCATTTCTGGATTGGAAACGTAATCGTGTCCAATATTTATTCTTAGCAGATGTTTCAAGGTCTTGTGCTGTTCGGTCCCACAAAGGTACCGCCATTCCTCTGGCATAAAGCGCGCATTAGCGTGGCAAATCGTTCGCCGGTATTGCCGGGTTGATCCGTCATTTCCATAATCACCGGGAAACCCACGGCATGGATCCGGACCCGGCGAGAGCCGTCTTTTGTCGCCTTATTGATTCTGTCCACCTCGTTAATGACCGGCTGGATAGCGATACCGCTGAATTCATCTCCAAAAACGAAAAGGCTTATTTTTTTGTCTTTGGAATAAAAGATATTGATGGCTGCGGTAATTCCTTCCACCGGACTGCTGTTGCTAAAAGAGTTCCAGGAACCAAGGGCTGAGATGATGGCCCTGCGTCGGGCGGGGGTGTCCGGGATCCATTTTCCGGCATACTGGGAAAACAGGAAATTTCCCATATCGTTCATTATCTGGATGCCTTTCACTTTCGGATAGATTTCGAGTGTCTCCTGCATTTTTTTTTGGACCAGCCTCCAGGCACTTCTCTGCATACTTCCGGATGTGTCGATGATAAAAACGATGTACTCGCTGTCAACGGGAATACCTCCTACTGAACGGGTCATTTTGGGAGGAAGGTTTTTATAAAGCCGTTTCATTTCTTCGGTCAATTCCTGGCGTGCAAGGGCCAGTTTGCCTTCAATAATATTTTGAACCACAGCGTCGTCTTTGGACGCTACGAATCGGCCTTCAATGGTCGACAAATCGCCCTGGAGCCGGGCAAGCTTTTCCTTTTCTTTTGACAGCTGTTCCTTTTTAGCCGTCAAGTCGCGATTCAAAATCTGCGTGCTACCCCGGATTTCAAACAGTTCCTTTTCCAGGCGAACCATTTCAGCCTGCATATTTTCTTTGATTTGTTCAATGACCACCGGTTCTGCAAATTTGGACAGAACAAACAACAGAATAATGGCGCCGAATCCGCAACAGATACAGTCCAGAAAGGAAAGGCTGAATATATCGATGTCCCGTCTGCGTTTTTTCATAGAGTTAAATCCATTTTTATGATCCTTTAACCACGAGTTCCCACGGTTTGAAAAAAAGCATGATCCATGGAGCGATCCAATAAATAAACGCACTCTGATCCCAGAAATCCATGTCATCCAGAGGTTGTTTTTATGGCCAGTTTTTCGAGGGGCAGAAAAATGACCCCTTGGTTTTTTGGGCCAGACGCCAATAGGCGTCAGCAGCCACGGGATCCCCCTCCATGGGATAAAGTATAATGTTCACCGGTACACTTTTGGGCAGTTGCGAAATTGCTTCGTTAAACAGACTTCGCCGTTTTTTGCTGGAGACCCTCGTTCGCCATGGTTTGCTGCCTCCCATGGTGGGCAACCCATCGGTCAGCAAAAAGATATTGTCTGGCGTCGGATTCATCTCGTTGATCGATTTGATCGCGTTCAACAGACTGGTCCCTTTTTCCGGAACCAGCCGATTTAAACTTTCCGTTGAAAGGTTCAAAGGGTCTATGGCACCGGCATCCAGCCAGGTTCCTTTTGATTGTTCGAGCAAAGGGCGGGCGGTTTCGTTAAAGATATATATTTGGAATTGACTGGTC
>JAFDCA010000501.1 GCA_019313025.1 Deltaproteobacteria bacterium | reverse complement strand
GGTGTATCATTATCTCTACTTTCGCATCCCTATATTACATCCTTACGAATTTTTGGATAAATCCTTGCCTCGGGTATGGGTATTAGTATCCAAACAAGCGAAATTTATTTATTTGCTCTTTGCTTGTATCGGCCTTTATTTTTTGAGTCAGCGTTTTCAAAACTATGTATCGACCTTCCTGTATTTTTTTAGTTTAAAAGGGTTTATCGCATACATTATTGTTATTGTTACTTTGAAAACAGCCCACGAATTCGGTCATGCCTTTGTTGCCAAGCATTATGGTGTGCGTGTGCCGACTATGGGACTTGCTTTTATGGTTTTTGCTCCAATGGCATATAGTGACGTCACAGATTCCTGGAGATTGCGCAGTCGTAAAAAAAGATTGAAAATTGCACTTGCAGGCGTAAAAGTAGAACTTGTTATTGGTGCTTTTGCCATGGCACTCTGGGGGCTAACGCCTCCGGGTATTTTGAACAGTATCTGCTTTCTACTTTCTTCCACTACACTCCTGTCGACATTTCTTGTAAATTTAAATCCCGCTATGCGCTTTGATGGATACTATATTCTTTCCGATCTGTGGGGTATTGATAACCTTTCTTCCCAAACAACGCAATATACAAAGTGGTTTTTGCGACGAAATCTGTTGGGGCTTGATGCGCCTTGTCCTATATTAAAACCTAAACCACTCAAACAGCTTAAGATAATCTTGTATTCGATTTACGCATGGAACTACCGTTTTTTCCTATATCTCGGTATCGCCATTCTTGTATATTACAAGTTTACCAAGACATTAGGATTGATCCTATTTTTTCTGGAAATCATGATTTTTATTGTTCGCCCCATTATAGAGGAGATAAAAATATTGATGAAAATGAAAAGTCAAATAAAATTTAATTTTAAACTGAGCTTGACACTCTTTGTAGTATTGCTGGCTTCTGGATGGGCAATATTGCCTTTACCGAGGACAAAAGAGGCGCCTGCTATATTTTTACCCGTACATAGCCAGATTGCCTATGCCTCAAGAGAGGGACAAATCAAAGATACGCTGGTGGAAAGAGGACAAACGGTAAAAAAAGGGGCTGTCTTGGCCTATCTAGAATCAGAACCCTTGAATACTGAAATCGAGTATCTTTTAATTTCCCGTAAACAGCTTCGCCATGACATTGAGAGGTTGACCATGGATGAAGAACACAGGGCAATGGTTCCGGAGATGGAAAAACAATTGGCTTCACTAGATGAAAAATTAGCCGGACTAATAGAACAACGAAATCAGCTTATCATAAAGGCGAAAATTTCCGGCAAAGTGGTGGAGTGGGATCCGATGCTTATTCCAGGCTGCTATATAAAAAAACACCAGGCCTTGGGACGTATCGCCGCAACCGATGACGTCAGAATAGATGCGTTTGTCTCAGAAAAAGAGGTAAAACATCTGGATATTGGTCAAGAGATTAAGTTTTATCCTTCGGACCGATCAGATTACGTTCCTGGCGTTGTCGAAAATGTGGACCCGATTCGTGAAGAGTCTGTCAATTTTTTAGATATTGGGACGGCTGCCGCAAATGAGCTTCCCCTTGTCGATGATCCTTCATCCGGTAAGCTGAACCTTCTTGAAAGTTACTATAGAGTAAGTATAGCAGTTAACAAAAAATACCATAAAAATGTCAGGCTCGGACAAAGTGGTAACGTGCGCTATCTTAGTCATAAACGTTCTCTTGCCTGGGAACTTCTGTTGTATGCTTATTCAGTAATAATTCGTGAAAGTAGTTTTTAGATAAACACCCACTCAACAATTCGCATCATTTATTTTAACTGATAAATATTTATGAATCTCATGTTTTTTTATTCGAACGGCCAAAAACCATAAAGGTCTTTGCACTTTTTCATCATTATGGATTCATGCGTTAATAAATGAAGTGTCGGGGAGTTTTATGATTGCCTGTATGACCATAAATTAATAATATTTATTGAAAAATTATCGATAGACACAATGTAATTGATTCGGGCTATACAGGTAGCGTAAAGCTAAAAGTGCATCCCATACCTTTGCCTTTACTTTCCACCCAAATCCTACCTCCATGAGCTTCAATAGCTAATTTGCAAAAATTAAGGCCTAAACCGCTTGTACCCAATTTGGTACCAGTCTGTTTGAGGGTTACCTGTTCGAATTTTTCAAATATTTTTTTATGGTGCTTTGGAGCCAGGCCGTCGCCGTTATCTTTGACGCTAACGCAAATGTTTCCTTTTTCGGAAAGAGAATCAACACTAACCTCAATTTTACCCCCCTTGGAAGTGTGCCTGATGGAATTATTGATAAGATTGGATAACACTCGCTTTATTAAGCTGACATCCGCTTTGATGGAAGGTATATTTCCATTTCCAGAAAAGGAAAGAGATATTTGTTCCATTGAAGTTTTATTCTTGAATTTTAAAAGTAAGTCATTTATCAATTCTTCCATTTGCATCATTTTTTTATCCAGATTCAGTTTTCCTGCCTCCATCATATGGATGTCAAGAATGCTTCGAATCATTAGGATCATTTCGGAGCAACTACTAAAACAGTCCCTTATTATCTGTAGGTTATCTTCAGAAATGTTTTCTTTATCCATTTGCACAAGCTCAAGGCCTGCCTTAATGACCGAGAGTGGGCTATTCAAATCGTGAATTATCATGTGTGTTAACTCTTCTTTAATTTTTTCTAATTCTTTAAGTTTTAGGTTCTTCTCGGCGAGCTCCCGGTGACTTTCAACGAGATCGTCTTGATATGACTTGATACGAACCATTGATTTTACCCTGGTCAGCAGTTCGGTTCGATCTACCGGTTTGCTTATAAAGTCATCGGCACCGGAGTTTATTGAGTAAATGTGATCTTCTTTTCCTATTAGTGCCGTGACCATTATTATGGGGATCATTCTCGTTTTTTCATTTCTTTTCAACCTGGAGCATACTTCATAGCCATCGATTCCTGGCATCATTATATCGAGCAGGATTAAATCCGGCTCGATCTCATTTACTGTTTCGAGTGCTTCATTCCCATTAAAAGCCCAAAAACATTGATAATTTTCAGTCATGAGCATAGCTTTTAGAAGTTTAATGTTTTTTTCTTCGTCATCAACGATTAATATTTTGTGTCTTTTCATTTGTCTATCGCTTTATCACCGAAAATCATTTAAAGAAATTTGTAAGTTACTCTATATTATTGAAAATTCTATATAAACCGCTATCGACAACAGAATTCGTTGGACACGGATTTTTGCATTCAAATCAAACAGGATAACAAAATGAAACGTACTCTCTTGTTACTCTATGCCTCTATTTGGACGCCGTGGATTTCCAACAGGCTTTTAGTCAGAAACAACCCTAAACATGTACCATAGTATCTGCATTAGGGATATGCATCGATTATTTAGTTGCGTTGATCAAAAATTGTAAAAGATCTGCTTATCTTGTATCCATTGGTCATAAGGGGGAATTTTAATTCGGTATTGTCTGGTCATAAACACAAATCTGGTTTTTCCCCTGTTTTTTGGCCCTGTAGAGCGCGGTATCTGCCTTTTGAATCAAACTTTCTTCTGTTCGAGCATCTTTGGGACATATGGTG
>JAFDCA010000500.1 GCA_019313025.1 Deltaproteobacteria bacterium | reverse complement strand
TTTGGATGTAAAGCCCTGCAAAAACAGAGCAAGGGGTATGGTGTACCTGAATTTTCATGAAAGATGCAGGTAATAAAAATTAGATAGATTAAGGTAAAAAAAATACAATGTCAATAAATTTATAACCTAATCTTAAGCAACTAAACGTTGTCGAGATACTCAAGATCCCTGGCCTGTGTATTCTTGGTGCCGATTGTTAGGATTTCGATCCGGCTGTTCTTTGCTGATCGAAAATAAAGACGCCCGTTGTATGCGAATATGACCTCCTGGACGGTTGCCCGGCCTTTTTTACTAAACACTTTCCTTTTGATTGGGACAAGCTTCGGGTTTTCGTTGAGCTTGTGAATAATCTCTTCACTTTTTATTTTCATATCTTCCGTAAGGTCGAGAAAACCAATGATTGCCCTTTTGTCAATTGATATGTTTTTATAGAGTGCCTTGAATCTTTTGCGGACAGAATGATAGTCTTTTGTTTTTTGTTTGCTCTCTTTTCGTGCTTCTTTTTCAAATAGTTTTATGGTTTCTTTTAAGATATCAATTTCTTCTTGTCTTTCATTTAGAAAATTCATTTTATTATGAATTTTTTCTTCAAGTGCAACAATTTCTTGGATCATTTCATCTTCGTTTTTTCTGGCTTTGATTTTTTCTTTTTTAAGTTGTTTTTTTATGTTTTTGATTTCGGAAATAAGGTTTTTTTTATCCTTCATTAAAGCCTTCAAATTGTCGGCATGTTTTGTTTCTACTTCCTTAAGTCTGAAGAGTTCACTATTTTTTTCCATCTCTTCTTGGCGGGTCTTTTTTAAACCTGTCCAGTAATAAAAGGATAACACAAATATCGATGCAAAAATATAAAAACCAAGAATTGCATTTGTTAATAGCGTGTTATGTTCAAGCACCAAATCAACATTTACCACCAGGCCTTCATTCATGAGTTTGTAATTGTCCGACGCGATTTTCATAGCGTCGTTGGGAAGGAGAGAGGTTTCCTTGGTATCAACAACCACTGGATATAAAATCGTGTTTTGTTTTGATGTAACCGTTATGGCGACCTTTACTCCCAATGGTATCAACGCTTTACTTTGAAGATATCGATTAATATTCCTATTGATGGCATCTTTTAACCGGAGACTACCTTCAAACAAAGGACGGGTATCTTTGAGATAGAAATCCTTAATTTCATTTGCATACCGGCCTTTGAGATGTCTTTCAATGGACTGCACAGAAAAGATATAAAGAACCGGCGGCAAAAGGATGCATAAAATTAGTATTTTTAGCGAAAGAAATTTCAAACCCTGTCCTAACCTGGATAGACCGGAAAAACACAAACAACAAACCACAAATCACAAAGGACCGAAAACCGGAAATCTAATTCCTAATTCCTATTTTCTAAAAATTGGATAATATCCTACGGGCTTCATCTGCCTCATCGAATTTTTGATCCAGATCAAGTGCCTTTTTTAATTCTGTTTTGGCCATATCTTTGTCCCCCTTACTATAATAGGTCAGACCCAAATGAAAATGCACCATTGCATTATCAGGAATCTTTTTAAGGCTGTCTGTAAATTCAGCAATGGCACTATCGTACAAACCCTTTTTATAGTAAATAAAACCAAGTGTATCCATAATTTTAGGGTCATTTGGAAGCTTTTCTTTTGCTTTTTGGGCAAGGCTTAACGCTTGATTGATGTTTTTATCTTGCTTTGCAAATAGATAGGCGAGGTTATTGGCAGCTGGAGAAAAATCAGGGTTAATATCAAGTGATCTGCTATAATGTTTTTCTGCAAGATCAAATTGTTTTTGGGCATCGTAGATAGTGCCCAACACCATGTGCGGACCTACCTGATTTGGGTTTTTTTCCACAATGGCCTTGTACTGATCAATGGCTTTGTTTCCCTGGTTTTCCACAAGGTAAATTCTTGCCAATCCATAATAAGGCTGCGGATAATTCGGGTTTTCTTTTAAAGCTGCCTTGAATGATTCTTCGGCTTCTTTTGTTTGAAGCTGAGCCATGTAAAGCTCTCCTTTTAAATTATGGATAATCGATTTAAATACAGGTTCATCCTGAACATTTTTAAGCTGATTGTCACATTTTAACAGTGCTGTTTTAAAATCCCTCTGGGCCGAATGGATAAGAATAATATTGGTAAACACATCCATGAGCTTGGGATTGATGGACATGGCTTTATCCAAGTTTGTCAGGGCAAGGTCATATTCTTTTGATAAACGCAGCAAAAGACCGAGACGAAAATAACCTTCCGGGTTTTTAGGTGCAAGTTTGATTAATGATTCGAACACTTCTTGAGCTTCCTTAACTTTTTTTTGATACATATAGGCATTGCCTAAAACCAATTTTGCCTGATAATTTTGAGGTTCAACTTTAAGGACTTCCTGGCTTTCCCGTTGAGCCAGACCAAAATCGTTCTCTTTAAGGTAAATGTCGGCCAACAAAAGCTTAGCTTTTATGAATCTTGGATTTAATTCAACAGTTGTGACAATAGCGGATTTCGCCAATCTGGTTTCACCCTTGCCCAAGTAGGCAACTCCTTTATAGTAATGGGCACGGTCAGACCTTGGTTCTTCTTTTATGAGCTGACCGAATATTTCAAGGGCCTCGTCAAATTTATGCTTTGAAATTAAAATTTCTCCTTTTAGCATGCGAGCTGGAAAATAATCGGGGCTTTGATTTAAAATTTGAGTGATATATTTTTCAGCATCCTCGTTCTTTTTGTTCTTAACATAAAATATGGCAATTGATTGCTTGATTCTGATATCCTTCGGCTGGAGTTCCAAGGCCTTTTGATACATGGATAATGTTTTTTCTTGATTGCCGATCGCATTGTAAAACCCTGCCATCACCATATAAGGCTTTATGTTATTGGGATCGGATTCAATCGCTTTGAGATAGGCTGTTTCCGCTTTATTTAAGTTGTTCTTTTTAAAATTGAAATTACCAAGGGCAATGTACAGATCTGGATTTTTGGGATTTAGGTCTATGGCTTTCTTTATTTCGGCTTCCGCTAAATCATACGCCTTGTTTTGGATGTAAAACCTGAAAAGGGCAAGATGGAGGTTTGTGTCTTCAGGGCTTTTGGTAACTGCCTGCTTAAGAATTTTTTCAGCTTCAACAGGTTTTCCCT
>JAFDCA010000499.1 GCA_019313025.1 Deltaproteobacteria bacterium | reverse complement strand
TAAAAGATCGTAAAGAAATAACAGATGTCAATGAAATGACCAGACACGTAGACACCTGAGTGAAACGGGAGAGTACACCCCGTGAACACGTACATATGTGTTTACAACAAAAACACCCCGACTTCTGAATTTTCTATGCTTTTCCGAATCCCGGCACCTTAAACTTTTCTTCAAGTTTTTGAAGAACAAACGTGGCCAAGGTCACAAGAACCAGATAATAAAATCCGATGACCAGAAAAACCTCTGTATACCGAAAGGTCCTTGTGGCAACGATCTTGCCCTCACCGGTCAACTCGATACAAGTAATGATGTAGGCCAGAGATGAATATTTGATCAAATATATGATTTCGTTGCCGCAGCCGGGCAAGGCCCGTCGAACTGCCTGGGGAACGATGATATTGTACATGGTTTTAAATGTAGAAAATCCCATGGATTGTGCTGCCAAAAATTGCCCTTTTTTAATGGACAAAAGGCTGCCGCGGATATATTCGGAGTGGTAAGCACCGCTGCATAGAATAAAGCCAATCACGGCTGCTGTATATGCATCTAAATAAATGCCAAGATTAGGGAGTCCGAAATAGAGCAAAAAGAGTTGAACCACCAAGGGTGTTCCCCGGAAAACCGTGGCATATGCGTTGGCAAATTTTCGAACAATAGGGTGACCGTATGTTCTCAACGTTCCGATGATAATTCCGAGCGTCAGACCGATGAGTCCAGATGGGATGATGAGCTTAATGGACGTCACCAACCCCCGGTTCAGAGCCGGAATCAACTGATCTGTAAAAAAGATGGTGTCCATTTATACATTCTCTTCATAGAGTTCATTGAGCCGGCTGCAGAAGTCTCTGGATCGGGTACATGCGTCCGGAGAAAGGAGATCTTCGGGTGATCCCTGTTCAATGATAATGCCGTTTTCCATGAAAAGCACTTCATCGGCCAAAGACCGGGTAAAACCGATTTGATGGGTGGCCAGAATCATGGTCATACCCCCACGAGCCAAATCCCGTATAACGCACAACACTTCGCCGATCAGTTCCGGATCAAGGGCGGATGTGGGTTCGTCCAGAAGCATGATTTTGGGATCCATGGCAAGAGCTCTGGCAATGGAAACCCGCTGCTTCTGACCGCCGGACAGCTCCGCCGGATATAAGGTAATTTTATCCTTCAGCCCCACCCGATCAAGTTCGGCAACAGCGCGATCCCGGGCCGCCTGCCGGCTCATCTTTTTTACTTTACGAAGTGCAATGGCGACATTTTCCAGTGCATTCAAATGATCGAACAAATTGAAATCCTGAAAGATCATACCGACCTGCTGCCGAAAAGCATAAAGATCACGTTTTCGGCGGCTGTGGATTTCAGCTTCTTCCAGCCACACGCGCCCTTTATCCGGAGGAATAAGGAAATTGATGCATTGAAGAAGGGTGCTTTTACCGGCGCCCGACGGTCCAATGAGCACCTTTAACTCCCCCTTGTAAAGACTGAAAGATACGGATTTGAGGATTTCCTTTCCCCCGAGAATCTTACAGATATTTTCGATACGCAGAATCGGTTTATTGAGTTCCGTCATTCTTCACCTTTAACCCGGATATTTCACGTGTTCGAGGCGTTCATTTGTAAGGCATTCAAAGGCGCTGCCGTAGTAGGCTACTGCAAGCCTCTGATAACGAAGCAAATGGGCGCCTCGAACATGCCCGTAGGGTGAAAATTTTTGAGAAATTGAATTAGAACATATTCGGTACAAATTGTTACCTTTCAACTATCAGTAATATTGTAAAAAAACAGTTTTTATTGCTAATAAAAAAACCTCTTGAAAATTTTCATGAAATATTCGGGTTATTGAGAATACCCGGGTAACCGTACTTTTGCTTCCAGTCTCAATAACGCCCGAACCCCGATCCAGGTCAAAAGAAAATAAAGGCATCCTGCCGTTACATAAAGGGGCAGGTAGTGATACGTCCGTGAGGCAACAAAATGGCTCCGTGCCATAATTTCAGAAGTTCCGAGAACAAATGCAAGTGCTGAATCTTTGAGGATAATAGAATACTCGTTGGACCAGCCGGGTATGGAAAATCTCAGGGCTTGGGGCAAAATAATGCTGATGATGGCTTTGATATCACTCATTCCCAATGCTCTGGCAGCCTGAAGCTGTCCCTTGGGCAATGAGAGAATTGCGCCTCTGAAAATTTGAGACTGATAGGCCGCTGTTGTCATGCCCAGAACAAGGATGGATGCAGCAAAAGCGCTCAGATTCAGTCCGACGATGGCGAACAATCCAAAGTAAAAAAGAAACAAGAGCACAAGAACCGGTACTCCTCTGAAAAACCAAACGTAAAGACCCACAAACCATCGAATGGGGCGATTGCCGTAAACCTGTCCAACGGCCATGTGAATCCCCATAACCAGACCGAGTCCCATGGCGCCGATAACAATGCCCGAGGTGACCAGAGCACCTTTTAACAGGTAGGGGAGTGCTTCGAAAATGGCAATAAGTGCATCAAGCATTGTTGAGTCGGGCCTTAAAAAAAGGAAGGCGCAGGTTAACCTGACGCCTTCCCAATTTTTCTTTTGTTCCCGGGCGGTGATTTGGGGCGGTTATTTCCTGAGGTATTTTTTAACCAACTCATCCCAATAAGGATCCGCCATGAGCATTTTCAGCCCTTTATTGAGCGTGTCCAGAAGTTCGGTATCCTGCTTGCGAACCGCATAACCGAATTCTTCTTCATGCATTCCAAAGGTACCAAGGATCTTGACGGGTTTTTTGCTGACTGCGTCCTCTGCCGGTGCATCATCCATTGCGGCGG
>JAFDCA010000498.1 GCA_019313025.1 Deltaproteobacteria bacterium | reverse complement strand
GCACACTCCTTTTTAAGAATTTGAATATTCGCTTCTACAAATTATTTATATCTTTAGTGTAATGCAGCTCTAAAATAAGTCAAATTCAAATTCTTTTATTTTTCCTTTATGTTAAGAATTTCGTCAAATCTAGATTTAATGGTGTCCACTTGGCTATCGGACAGTGAAAAAGGGGATTCATTTTCCGAGGAGATGACCGGATAATTTTTTTCATTTTTGTCTTTTTTCGCAAAAACCAACAGTGAATACGCTTTTTCCCCTCTGAGGGTCACGGCATAGATCGGGTTTTTAAAATCTTCTTTTTTTAAGTCGTCAAAATAGGATTCACACTCCAGACTATTCAAAAAACTCAACAGAGAACCAACCTTAATTGGGGCGACTTCCCGGCCTTTTGTATCTTTCCACACGGTTTTGGTTTTTGATTCTTTGGAGGATTTGACGGCCGGCCCATCCTTTTTTTCAGGAAGGGGTTCAGGGACCTCCGTTCGATAAAGAGAGATGATTTTTTTCTCAAGGGTAAGATCCATTTCATGGATGGTATGTTGTTCAAATGACATCACGGTTTTATCCCGGAAATCGTCGACGGACCGGTCGAAAGTTCGCCTGAAATCTCCCCTGGCATGGTACACATTGGGATCGTTCGGCAGTTTAACGAAGGTGTGCTTAAAGGTTGGGGCGGTTTTACCCATATCAAATTCCCGAAGCAGGGTTTGACCCTGCCAGGCTTTCACATGGATATTTTGATGGTTTTTCAAATCATAACGGATATAATTTTTTGATTCAGATACCAGGGCTGTCAATTTCAATGTTTCAATAACATTCAACATATTTTTAACCTTGGTTGGATCAGCGCGGTACCCCTTTGGTTCAATGTGCCATGTGTTGTCTGTTTTGTTAAAAATAATGGAATTGCCTGCGGTTGTGATTTCAAGTTTTGAGAGTTGTTTCCCGGAAACTTCGGTAAGCTCCGGAAGCTGATAATGGGTTCTGTTTGACCGGTGCAAGGCAAGATAGAGGATCAATGCCACCAGAATGGCTGCCAGAACGAAATATTCTTTTTTCAGCTTCATATTCACCTCTTGTTACTTTTGAAACATCATCTGTATTTGTTTTTTTCTTGTATGGCGTCGCAGCCATACGATAAGGCCCAGAAATACCAGTAGTACCGGTAATCCGGCGATATTAAAAGTTTTGACAAAAGTTTTTGTCAAAGACCCGGTATCGTTCAGGGGATTAAAGCTGAGAACCTTGCTTCTCATGGCGGCAATATTTTCTCGATGGTTCAGTGCATCTATCGTGTTCAGAATAAACATGTCATTGGGGCTGTTGCCTTCATCGTCCAGAACATTGTCTTTCAGCATTTCCGCCGATGCCATCAAAAAGATTTTGGCAGCCTTTCCTTTGGATATGGTTTCCCCTCGGCTTTTGATTTTCGACATATCAACGTCGGTCTTTTTTTCTGCGGGTTCGGAGGTGCTTTCTTTGTTATCCTTGGTCTCTGTATTGTCATTTTCATCCGGTGATGTTTTTTCCGGGATGGGTTTGCCGGCAAAATAACTGGGAAACTCCCCTTCAATAATGTAGGCCAATGGAAAACGCTGTTTTTCTTCGTCCGAGGGGGGCGGTGAGAGAAACATGGGATTTAGACTGATATTTTTGTGTATTTCCCAGGATTTTTCAGAAGATGTAAAGAGCTTGACGGCTCTGAGACTATTTTTAGAGATCTGAGCCTCGTCCAGTTCCAGAGGAGATATTTTGACCGCAACCAGTCCCTTGATATTTCGGATAAAATTTAGATCATGGTTGATATTTTTGTTTTTAATGATAGGGGCAAAGTATATGGGTCTTTCACCGCCACCCATGTTTCGGGGAAGCCTTTGTTTGTGACAATTTTCGTCAAGTACATATGATGTTTTAATACGGATTCCATAATGAGACAGTAATTTGTCAATCCCGGTATCCAGCGGTACATAGATGGGTCCCCGATTAAATCCCAAACGCTGCTGATTATCGGGATTGGTTTCTTTGAAAGCATCAATAAACAGTGCAAGATTGGTTCCTCTCATCAAGGCCTGATCGATCTGATAAAGCTCGTAATCAGAAAATTTTTCGGTTGGCCTTGCAATCACCAGACAATTGAGGCTGTCGGGAATCGGCTGATCTTTGAGATTGACAGGTTTCAAACTGTAAGTTTTCGATATCAAGTTTGAAAAGGTTGAAATTGCATCCGGATTTTGTCGCATCATGGGTGAGAAACTTGAAGTATTCAGCGTGCCGTGTCCCTCCAGATACCCTAAGTCCTGATTGATGTCCACCAGGGTCTCCAGGTTGTCGTTGACGATGTCTTCCAATTTATCCACATCTGCCAGATCGTACTGGGTTCCGATGATGGGGAGCCGGAGCACCTTTAACAAAGGTATAGTTCTAACTTTTTCCCCGTATTCCATTACAAGACCGATCATTCCTTTTCCAGCCGGGATCTTTCCATGGGTGCCATCGGATAGATCCGGCCATTGAAGTTGCATCAAATTGTATTGCTCCCATAGCGGTTCATTTGACGGTTCATTTGAAGGGTCGATATAAGTATATTCCAGTTTTCCAAAGTTTTTGGTGTTAAGGCGTTCAATGCTCTCTTTTAATTTTACCGGATATTCAGGGATTTGGTTAAGGCCCATTAGAGGTGCAACGGATGTTAATGAAGAAGATAGAAAAAGTTTGACCCTGATTTTATCCTTCAAGTTCAGTAATGCACTGATTTTATTGTTCAGCTTCTGAATCGATGTTGTCAGTTTATACTCTATCCCATCGATGGACGTAATGGTGGGAATCCGCTCAACCATATCACCGTGAATCAACACAAGCCCCATGTAGGCTTTTTTGAATTTTACCTCATCTTCTTCATAAACTTGTATCTGAACCGGGTGTATACCGTAATTGTTCGCCAAATTCTGATTTTCCCGTGTCAAAGCATTGATCCCTTCGGCCTCAGGGCTAACATCATAGAATTTGTAGTTAAAATAAGGATTGGCATGAATGGCATATTCCTCTAAAAGATCATGTAAATATCGTTCTGTATTGTTGTGTGGTGCGGGCAGATTTTTTGTAAAGAAGACGTTGATGGTCAACGGTTCGGAAAGGGTGGACACCACCTTTTTGCTGGCTTCGGATATGGAGTAAATCTCGTTTTCAGTAAGATCGATTCTAAAAAAGAGTGTGATTCCAGCTACATTGATGAGGACAATGATGGCCAGATAAATAAAAAGTTTGATATATTTTGCATACCGTTTTTGAATGCCCATTTGAATCTCCTTAATTTTTTTCCCGCATGACCAGATGGGTGCTGTAAAGTCCGATAAAAATGACACTTAGAAAATAGATGACATCTCTCGAATCGATAATTCCCTTGGAGATGTTCTTGAAATGAAAATCGGCACCGAGATATCCGATGACGCCGAGCAGTGTCCGGGGAAAAAAGAACAGCATTTTATCGATCAGCGTGAGGGTAAAGCAGATGGTCATACCGACGATAAATGCGATGATCTGGTTGCGTGTCAACGAAGAGGCAAACAAACCCACCGCAACAAATGCCGCACCCATTAAAACAGCACCCAAGTAGCCGCCTGCCACCGGGCCCCAATCGAGCTGGCCCATAAAGGCGATACATATTGGATAGGCAATGGTCGGAATTAGAGCGACCGTCACGAACAGAACACCCGCTAAAAATTTGCCGAAAAGGATATCCGCAAATGTTACCGGAAGGGTCAGCAGCATTTCATAGGACCCCACATTCAGCTCTTCGGAAAAGAGTCTCATGGTCACCGCCGGAATCAGAAAGGAAAATGTAATGGGAAGCAGACTGAAAAAATTTCTTAGATCTGCCTGATTGTAATAGAAAAATGTCGTAAAAAAGAACCACCCGGTCACCAGCAAAAATATAGAGATAACGATATAGGCGATGGGAGATACAAAATAATCTTTAAATTCCTTATTACAGATACGAATCGCCTGTTGCATGTCAGTCCTCCTTGGTCAATTCACGGAATACGGTCTCTAACGTCTTGGTTTCCTGTCGAAATTCGGTAAGAATCCAGGACGTTTGTTTGATGGTTTGATAAATGGTTTTTCTCAAATCTGCCGCTGATTCACAGGTGAGCCGTATGCTAAGGTGTCCGTTTTGTGTTTCCTGAATTCTTTGGATTTTTTTGATACCTTCGACCCTGCTGAATTGATCGTTCACGTCTTGAAAATCGGCGTTCAGCAGTTCTAAATGGATGAAATGTTTTTGACCGGCAGCCTGTTTGAGATTTTCCATCATATCGTCTGCAACGATCTGGCCTTTATTGATAATCACCACGCGGTCGCATGTGGCTTCCACTTCACTCAAAATATGGGTGGATAGAATGACGGTTTTTTCTTTTCCGATTTTTCGAATAATCTCCCGAATCTCTGCGATCTGATTCGGGTCCAGACCTGAGGTGGGTTCATCCAATATAAGTATTTCAGGATCGGTCATCATGGCATGGGCCAAACCCACCCGCTGATTCAATCCTTTGGAGAGCTCATTGATACTCCGATGCATAATTTCATCCAACCCGCACAGATCAACCAGTTGTCGGATCCTGGAGATTCTTTGGCTTTTATCCATCCCCCGAATTCTGGCAACATAGTCTAAATAATCGAAAACCAGCATGCTATGGTACAATGGCGCCGATTCCGGCAAATACCCCATCAACTTTTTGATTTCTAAAAGATGCTCATCCAGCGAGTAGTCCTTGACGCGAATGGTCCCGGAAGTGGGCATAAAATAGCCGGTCAGCATTCTCAAAGTCGTGGTTTTACCTGCGCCGTTGGGTCCCAAAAGACCAAGAATTTCTCCTTTTTTGATGTCGAAATTGATTTGATCCACGGCACAGAAATTGTTGTAATATTTTGTGAGATTTTCAACATGGATCATGGTTTTTCCTTTCGCTTGGGTGCTCAGACAAAAAGATGTTTTTTATTATTTGTCTTTTAGAAACATTTATCATTTTCATCAACCGAAAACTTTGTTTTTTTGAATTGGCGGATTTCAAATTACGCTTTGTGCCAGCCAAAACAGCCCCATTCCGATGAGGACAGTACCGCCTAACGATTTGGTTTTCAGTGCAAAAATAAAGGTGGGAAATGCGACCCAAAGTTCGGGTTGCCAAAGGGACATGTGGCGAGGTGAACCTTTGGTGATCAACTCCGGTACAAGAAGTGCACTGAGGATCGCTGCCGGAATCAGGTTGAGCCAATCCACCAACCATTGGGGAAGATTGCGCCGGGACAAAAATATCAGTGGAAACCAGCGCGGAACATAAGTCACCAGCCCCATACCCAGGATGACCCATACAACCTTTGTTTGAATTATCGTAACATCCATTTCTTTATACCGAGCACCGTCGTGGCCGCAAATATGGAAGCCAGGATGATGTATGAACTGCCGGGAATGATCAAAGACAGGATGACCGCCGAGACACCGGCAATAACCGCGGTGATGATATAAAAACGTCCTTTTAGCTGAAATATCAAAAGGCAAATAAACATCGCCGTCAACGCGTAATCGATACCGAACGCCCCTTGGTGTATGAATCGACCGCTGTAACCACCGATGATGCTGCTGACGACCCACGCGATATTGGCCGTGTGATTCACCACCAGTGCTTGATCCAGGCTCCAGATTTTTTGGTTGAAACGGGTGTGGTTGACGGCAAAACTTTCATCGGTAACCCCATAGGCAAATAGGGACAGTTTCTTTCGGGGGGTATTGCCCAGAAATACCGCCAGAGAAGAACTCATCAGCAAATGTCTCAGATTGACTGCAAATGTGGTCATAATAATTGAGACGGCACCTGCACCGGCGGAAAGCATGGATACGGCAATAAACTGTGAGCTGCCGGCAAACACGAGAATAGACATCAGCATGATCTCTATGGGGTAAAGCCCGGCTTTTTGAGCCAGTACGCCAAAGGCAATGCCGATGGGAATATACCCGAGACAAATGGGCCAGGCCGCCCAAAGACCTTGTAGGATGAATGTTTTAAAATCACGTTTTTTGGAAGCATAAACAGGTTCGGACATTTTTGTAAAATACCTAAAAGCCGTTTAAGTTACAATTACCGAACAAATGTTTTGAAACCACTGAAAAACACAAATCCAAATATATTTCATTGGCCTATTTGTTTTGTCAATGGTTTTTTAATAGGTATAATATTTGACAAATGGGATCTTTCTATTATTTTGATAAATAGGAGACGAAATTCAGATGCCCGTATATGCGTGGTGTTTATTCATTCGAAATATAGATGAAGGAAAGCAATATGACAACGACTTCCGATAATAAAAATAATGTGGGCGATCTCAGATGCCCGGAATGTCGCGCACAGTTAAAGGAACGGAGATCCCGTACTCCGGATAAATGCGAGATGATTTGCGGTGGGTGCGGACAAAGTTTTGACGTGTGTGATATTGAAACGCTGGAGGCACTTAAACGACAATCTTAAATAGTGTCCATCCATAAAACTATATGGGGCACAAATTAAGTTACCAATCCAGAATCAGCAATTTTTCGTAAGATAAAGGAAATCGACAAATTGCGCGACGGCATAAAAGTGATAAGCCGCACAAGGCATTCTGTAGATTGACGCTAAGATTGCGGAAAAGGGCTATTTCTGAAGGGAACCTGAATCGGATTCTGCCAGAACTTCCTTAATGGCGTCAAGAAGTTCGGGCAGTTCAATAGGCTTGGTCAATGTTCGCTGGGCCCCTAACATTTTGGCCAAATGTAAATAATCTCGGGGTCCCAATCGACCCCCTCCTGAAACGGCAATAATTTTAATGTCCGGAAATTCTTTTTTCAACTCCTGGATGGTTTCAACTCCATCTTTTTCCG
>JAFDCA010000497.1 GCA_019313025.1 Deltaproteobacteria bacterium | reverse complement strand
TGGTGGAATGTTGAATTGAAAGACAAAACCGTCGCCTGGGCGGCTGAACGCACCGGTCTGCCTGCAGATCAGATCCAGCGCGTTGCCGTCGAGTATGCCCAAGCCGCACCCCATTGCATTTCATGGGTCGGCGGGGGGCCGGTGATGCAGGTTCGCGGTGCTTACACCAGCATGATATGCCATGCCTTAAACGCATTGACCGGAGGCGTCGACAATGTCGGCGGAACCCTTCAATCCAACAAGGAATATACCACAAAGTTCCCAAAACCTGATGATTTTATGGATGATATCGCCAAAAAGGGGAAAAAGCATGAAAAAATCGATCAGCGCGGACGCTTGGAATTTCCTGCCATTAAAGAGGGCAAACCCGGCTCGGCGGTGATTACCAACAACGCTGCCGATGGTATATTGAATAGCGACCCCATGGAAATCAAGGTGGCCATCGGCTACATGAATAACTTTACCTTTTCCTGCGGACAACCCGAACGCTGGGAGCGGGCGTTATCGAAAATTCCATTTCTCGTCCACATCACCACCAATGCTTCAGAATTTTCTTGGTTTTCCGACATATTACTGCCTGACACCCATCACATGTTTGAAAAATGGGGTTATGTAAAGTCCATCGGCAACGGTTACCGGCACGTGACCCTCATGCAGCCGTTGGTCAAACCGGTTTGGGATTACAAGATCGACGAAACCGAAATTCCCTGGCTGATCGCTGAAAAGCTGGCGGAACGCGGATTTGACAACCTGCTGCGTCATTACAAGGAGTATAAGGATCCGGAAACCGGTAATGCTCCCACCAATGAGAAAGAATTTGCCTTATACGCCCTCAAATATGCCACCCAGAATCTATGGGATCCGTCCCAATACAAAGGCGGCGATAAGATTAACGGCTGGGAGGAATTTCTCAAAGTCGGCGTATGGAACTCAGACCCCTACCCATACCGAAAGCACTGGGGGAACATGAAAACCAAAACCAATAAATTCGAATTCTACAGCGAAACCCTCAAAGCCGCCCTGGAAGCACACGCTGAAAAGCACCTTACAACCGTTGATCACGTCCTGGAGGTTTGCCAATACCAGGCTCGAGGCGAAAGGGCTTTTGTACCACACTACGAAGAACCCTTCATTGCAGGAGATGAAAATGAATTTCCATTTATCTTTGTCGATCACAAATCCCGCTTGAACCGTGAGGGTCGTACTCCCAATTGTACCTGGTACTATGAATTCAAAGATGTCGACCCCGGTGATGAAATCTGGGAGGACGTGGCCAAAATAAATCCACTTGACGCCCGTAAACTGGGGATCAAAAACGGTGATGAAATCAAAATCACCTCAGAAACCGGCAGCTTGATCTGTAAGGCCAAGCTGTGGGAAGGCGTAAGACCCGGTACCGTGGCAAAATGCTATGGTCAGGGACACTGGGCCTATGGTTCTATAGCGTCCAAAGAATTCGGCAAAGTCCCCCGGGGGGGTAGCAACAATGATGTCATCCCGGCGGTTTATGATCGTTTAAGCGGCAGTACGGTCCGGCACGCGGGTACGCGCGTCAAGATCGAAAAAGTCTAGGAGGTGAACTCATGTCAAGATATGCAATGGTAATCGACTTGCAACGCTGCGTCGGGTGCGGCGCCTGTAGTATCGCCTGCAGAAATGAAAACAATGTGCCTGATGGCATTTACTGGTCTAATAAGATTACCGAGACTGTCGGTACGTTTCCCAACGTCAGGCACCACTACATCCCCACTCTTTGCAATCATTGCGAATATGCGCCCTGTGTGCGTGGCTGTCCGACAAAAGCCATGCACAAGCTGGACAACGGCATCACCATGCACGACCCTAAAAAGTGCATCGGCTGCAAGTATTGTGAATTTAACTGTCCCTACGGGGTTATTTACTTCAACTGGAAAGAACCGCACCAGTTTTGGAAGAACAATAAGGCGTTGTTTAAAGGTGGCACATCTTCACCGAAAGAAGAGGTTGAGAAGATTGGCGCCAAAAAAACACCCTATTTCAACCCGGAAAGAGGCGCAACCCTTCCGGCCAACCGGCCAAAGGGTGTCGTGGAAAAATGTACCTTCTGTGATCACCGGGTGCGCAAGGGTTTGCTACCCAGCTGCGTGGAAGCCTGTCCGGCCAATGCACGGATTTTTGGGGACATCAAGTCATCTGACAGTGACGTGGCCAAATTGCTCGGCAAGTTCCGACCGTTCAGGTTACGGGAGCAGCTCGGAACCAACCCCCATGTATTTTACATCCGGGATTTCAACCCGGCCCAGTACCGGCCGACCAAAGGAGGTGTTTAAATGAGTGAGAAAAAAGGAGTATACGGAATATGGCTTGTGATCCTCGGTATTGCAATTCTGCTTGGGCTGTATACCGCCTTGAAGCTTTTTACCCAGGGTCATGCGCTGTTCAATACGAATGATGTCATCATTTGGTCATTACCTTTGGGAGTTTACATATTTTTGGCACTCACAAGTTCCGGTCTGACCCTTCTGGCCGGTATGCCTTTGATGCTAAAAATCAAAAAATATGAGCCATTTGCCAAACGTTTGGTATTCCTGTCTGCTGCAACCCTCATGGGAGCGTTTGTGGCCATCGGACTGGAGCTCGGCTCGGTCGAACACATGTTCTGGTATTTATTCTCGCCGAATTTATCTTCACCCATCTGGTGGATGGGTTTAATTTACATCGTGGAACTAGTGGTGCTATCCGTCAAATTCTGGAGAATGCATACAGGTGACTGGCATAGCGGTTTCAGCAACGCTCTAGGCGTAATATCTTTTCTACTTGCGATAATAGCGCCCTTAATGATCGGCTCGATTTTTGGCATCACCGAATCCCGGGTCACCTACTTCGGCCCAATGATGTCGATCTACAGCCTTGTACTGGGACTGCTGAGCGGTACAGCCCTCTTTCTGCTATACAACATAATATTTGATCGAATCTCCGGCGACGACGCCGTTGAACGCCAAGCTCCTTTGTATAACGAGTTTACCGTTCTCTTTGGGTATGTTGCGGGGATTACGATTGTCCTTTCGATTCTCAAATTCGTCATCGAATCGGCCACAACAGTCCCGGAATTTCTGGTTTATCATAAATTTGAACATGCCTTCGGTGCCTGGCAGGGTTTTCACTTAGAAGTCTTGCTTGGGCTCTTTCTGCCGTTTGTGTTGTTACTGATACCTTCAGTGCGTAGGAGTATCGGCGGCAAAATCGTTACCTCGGCTTTAATTTTGGTCGGGACGCTGATGATGCACATGGAAATTCTGCTGGCCGGACAGAGCCATCCGGTCGGCCCTAAGGCAGAACAATACCCCGAGTTTATCAGCTATTTTCCGAGCATTTGGGAATGGCTCGTGTTTGTGTTTGCCCTTTCCGTCATGCTTTTGTTGTATACACTGGGAGAACGCTATCTGAAACTGGCGGAGGTACCCCAATAAACAACGAACAAAACTCTCGCGATGCCGACTTGAAAGGGGTCGGTATGACATCAAATCAAACCCAACACTTTCAATGATACTATGGGAACAGAGATGGAAACAAAAAACCTTATATACCATGAACTATCGAGAATGGAGGCATTTCGGCTCTTGAGCGAATGCTATTTTCTGCCAAATCCGGGCTTATCTGACACATTGAACAGCTTAGAGCTTCACCTGGGAAATGTGGGAACACCTGCGGCTAATTGTGTGCGACATATGAGCAAAGTGACTGAAAACGGACAAAATTTAGAATCGCTTAAAGTTGATTTTGCAAAACTATTTGTTGGCCCCTATCAATTGTTAGCCGCACCCTACGGGTCGGTGTATCTGGACAACGGACGAACCCTAATGGGTAACTCCACTATCGACGTAGAAAACAGATATCGGGAAGAGGGTCTGAACACTGCAAAGGACTTTAAAGATGCCCCCGACCACATCACAGCTGAACTTGAATTCATGTATTATTTAATTTTTAGAGAAATCGAAGCCGTTTCCAATTCAAATATGGAAAAAGCCATCGGTTTTGTTCAAAAACAGAAATATTTTCTAGAAAGTCATCTATTAGCATGGGTACCGGAATTTGTCGGTAACATTATTGAGAATGCTGATACCCTGTTTTATCAAAATCTGGCAAAGGCAACCCAAACGTTTTTGTTGGAGAATTACCAAGTCATTTGCTCAACACTTGATTCCGGACATCTTAATTCATAAAAACGCGTTGAAATAAATTCGATTCGGATACAATGAAGATTTCATTTCGAATCTGCCTGTCATCAAAAATTTTTGAGTGATTGATTGTAATTTTTTATTGTAATATGTTATGTTAATACTAATATAACTCAATAACCGGACAGACACATGCAAGATTTCGACACGTTACTGAATAATTCGGCCTCCGCCCACGGGCATTTGTGCCCGGGACAGGTGGTTGGGGTGCGCATGGCCATGCTGGGGTGCCGTTTGATCGGCTTGGACGAGCCGACCCGTATCGATCAGATCAAAAAACTCATCGTTTTTGTTGAAATGGACCGCTGTGCCGGTGATGCGGTGGCCTATGTCACCGGTGTCAAGCTGGGACGCCGATCGTTAAAGTTCATGGACTATGGCATCATGGCAGCCACTTTTGTAAATTTGGAAACCAACACGGCGTTTCGGGTAATCTCCACCGAGGACGCCCGGGATCTGGCAGAAGCTTATGCCCCCGAAATACCGGAAAAGTATCCCCGGCAGCTTGAAGCCTACAAACGGATGCCGGACAGCGTGTTGTTTCGGGTTCAAAAGGTTCGGGTGGATTTGAGCAAATACGACTTACCGGGTCCCACCCGCAAAAAGGTTTCCTGCAGCCGATGCAACCAGGTGGTTCGTGACGACCGGGAAGTGGTTCAAAACGGTCATATCCTTTGCAAACCCTGCGCGCAAGGAGCCTATTTCTCGGATGCAAGGGAAATCACCTGGCCGGACTTGAATCGGACACCCGATCAAAAAGAACAACAGATGTTTATCGATAACGATATCTAAATATAGTTCTTCTGCTCTTCGTGCTTTTTGGCAGACAAATAAGGAGAGACAACGTGATAAAAACCATCAAACTGAAAGATGCCGTGGGGATGAAACTGGCCCATGACATTACCGAAATCCGCCCCGGAGAATTTAAAGGCGCTGCCTTCCATAAGGGCCACACGGTGTGCAACGAGGATTTGTGTCGCTTGCAGAAACTCGGTAAAAATCATCTATATCTGATTGATTTAGAAGCAGACGAAATTCACGAAAACGAAGCCGCCGCAATAATGGCCGACGCCCTGGCCGGAGAAGGCGTGGCCTGGAAAAATGAACCCCGTGAAGGAAAAATCGGCTTGGTAGCGGATAGAGACGGGTTGCTCACCGTCGATACCGCCTCTCTGGCAGCCTTTAACATGATCGAGGACGTGATGTGCGCCACGTTACACACCCATACGCGGGTGAAAACAGGTGATCTGGTGGCGGCCACCCGGGCCATTCCCCTGATTATGAAACGGGCGTCCATCGAACGGGCTGCCGCTATTGCCGGACAACACGGCGGGATTGTTTCCGTACGTCCCTTGCGGAAGGGAAAAGCCGGTCTGATCATCACCGGAAATGAAGTGTACCACGGCCTCATCGAAGACCGTTTTGCACCCGTTTTGACCCGAAAACTCATCGACCTGGGTTGTGAGACAGATCGCATCATCTTTGCACCGGATGATACGGACATCATTCGTCATGGGATTTGTACGCATATTCAGCGGGGCTGTGATCTGATTCTTTTAAGCGGCGGTATGAGCGTGGATCCGGACGACGTCACCCGTAAAGGGATTCAACTGTCCGGCGCCGAAGAGATTCATTACGGCGCCTCGGCACTTCCGGGTGCCATGTTCCTGGTCGCTTATATCGGAAATGTACCGCTTCTGGGCGTTCCTGCCTGTGGCTTGCATCATCGTACCACCGTGCTCGATCTGATCCTTCCCCGAATTCTGGCCGGAGAGAAAATCGGCAAGAAAGAGCTGGCGTTTTTGGGCCATGGAGGACTTTGCCAAGATTGCCCGGAATGTGCCTATCCCCATTGTGCCTTCGGGAAAGGAACCTGATGGGAACTTTGCTATAAACGGAAAAATATAATAATGACAGATTCTAAACAAACCAACGATGGTCGAATCGTTGCGGTTTCCTTAAGCACCAATAAAGGTGTTAAAAAAACAAATATTCTTCTGGGCACCCTCATCGAAAATTATGGCCTGGAAAACGACGCCCACGCCGGCGATTGGCATCGTCAAGTCAGTCTTCTTGCCATTGAGAGTATTTCCAAGATTCGGGAAAAGGGTATAGACGTCAATCCGGGCGATTTTGCAGAAAATATTACCACTGAAGGCATCAAACTTTGGGAACTGCCTGTAGGTACCCGCTTGAAACCGGGAGAAGACACTCTGGTGGAAGTCACCCAGATCGGTAAGGAATGCCATGACCGCTGTGCAATATACAAACAGGTGGGAGACTGTGTGATGCCCAGAGAAGGAATTTTTGTAAAGGTTCTTAAAGGCGGCACGGTTAAACCTGAAGACGGGATCCAAATCACCAATAGCAGTTGAGGAATTATTACGTATGGCAAAACTTGTGGACGCTTACAATAGAACCGTCGATTACCTTCGCGTCTCCATCACTGACCGCTGCAATCTTGAATGCTTCTATTGCACTCCTTTTGGAGGCCGCATCAAACTCGCTCATGACGAAATACTCTCTTACGAGGAAATTCTTCGGACAGCAAAAGCCGCGGTTCAGGCCGGAATTTCTAAAATACGAATCACCGGTGGAGAGCCCCTCTACAGAAGAGGGATGGTCAGGCTCTGCCGGATGTTTTCGGATATCGAAGGAATTGAAAAAATAGCCGTTACCACCAACGGCATCCTTTTGAAGGAGCTGGCAGGGCCCCTTTTCGAAGCCGGCGTTCGTCGGATAAATGTGAGCCTTGATACGTTGAAACCTGGACGATTTAAAAAAATTACAGGCGGTGATCTTCTGTATCGGGTGCTTGAAGGAATCGAAGCATCGGAAAAGGTTGGACTGAGTCCCATCAAAATCAACACAGTGGTCATGCGCGGCATTAACGATGACGAAATTGAAAACCTTGCCGGACTTACCTTGAAAAAACCCTACCACGTCCGGTTTATCGAACTCATGCCAACACAAGGTCACACCATGGCGAATCATCATTCCCTTTTTGTTCCGCTGGACGAAATAATTAACCGTGTCAAAATGATTGGAAATTTAGAATTAGCATCCGAAACAGAAGACTTCGGGCCGGCAAAACTTTACTCTATTTCCGGGGCCCCCGGCAAAGTCGGTTTTATCGCACCGTTGAGTCGTCATTTTTGCCACACTTGTAATCGATTGAGGCTTACCGCTGATGGAAAAATCAAAAACTGCCTCTTTTCCGCAAATGAAACGGACATTAAAGGACCACTTCGAACAGGTGCGTCTGTTGAAGAATTGGCCGATATTTTCAGACACGCTGCACAGAATAAACCTCGAAAGCACCATTTAAACGATTCCGCTCCCCAAAATTTATTCGGGCCGACGATGCGGGCTATTGGCGGTTAATCATGAAATATCCAGGTATGCCTGTAACATTCATAAGCGTCTAAGTTAGAAAGGATTTGATAAATCAATGACTTTTGACGATGAAAGGGAATCTGAAGAACAAACGTTTCTGGTAGCCATCGATTTTTCAGATTGTGCTCGGGATGCATTGCGCCAGGCAAAATTATTCCTGGCTGAGAAACCCGCGCGAATCATTGCTCTTCACGTGATCGACCGTGATTTTATTACAGAGTGTATCCGTCATGGTTTCGGCGACGAAGGCCAGATTAAAAAAAAGTTGTTTCTTGAAGCAAAAGCAAAGCTTCGGGATTTTTTAAATCAAGAAAATATAAAAATCGATGGCGTCAAAATGATGGTTTGCGAGGGTGTCCCATACCTTGAAATCAACAAAAAGGCTGTTGAAAACAATGTAGACATGGTCATTATCGGAAGCTGTGGAAAAACAGGTGACATGAGTCACATATTCTTTGGAAGCACTACAGAAAAAGTTCTAAGATTTATCACACGGCCAGTACTTTGTGTTCCTCCTGCATCGGAATACCGAATGGGCCGACGGCAATAATGCGCATTAAAGATATTTAAACCACGCTCGGTTAAAATATTTTGGGTTTGATATACACTATCAAACGGTAATGGCGTTCACCGAATAACCGTACGTCCGTGCTGATGCCCCCTGCTGTTCTCCCCCCCGGTCGGCGTTTTGTTAAGAAACTACTGCGCAAACTACCGCCAAAAACCTAAGGTGTTTTTTTTGCACCCAGTTCACGGGCAAATTGATGCGCCTGTCAATACCGGGCATTCTCCGGAATTAATCTAACACCTTACCCTCCTGATGTAATGATCATTTTTGGAAACGTGCTTGACCGCATTGTTGGGTTTTGATAGAAAAGAATCTGATTTATTTTAGGAAAATATCATTTTACCGATCAATCCGCCTCTATGGGAATTTATCCGTCTTAAGCGGATTGAATTTTGAAAAAAGTACCTTATTTTAAAGGAGTATGTTGTGAATTCAAAATGGTCTATTTTAATGGCGGTTGTTTTTTTGCTAACCATAATTTTTGCAGCGTCACCGTATGTTTCCGCCCAGGAACCGGCAAATTGTCCTCCAGACAAGGAACTTTGTGCCCGGATGCTAAGATTCGGCCAAGAGGCCTATGCCAGAGGAAAATACTTGGATGCCAAAGAATATTTCAGAAAGGCTGTAAAAGCTGATCCCACATCCCTTAAAGCCTGGCGATATTATGATCAGGCGGTAATTTTTGGTTTGGCCGAAAAAGTGGAAAAGAACGCAAATTTAGTGTTACCGGATGTCTCCAGTAGACAGGAAGCGGACGGCCGTTTATCCCCTTCGCCGCCGCCGACAGCACAGAAACCAGATGTTAAGCAACAAATAAAGGGTGGATTTAAAATTGTAGATGATGAGGGATGTTAGCAATTCTGTGAGGTTTAATTCCCATGAACGACAAAGAGAAGCGCAGTGTTTTAATCGAAATCCTGCATAGCGGGTATCAGAAAATTTTTAATGAGAACTGGCCCATCTGGCTCGGAGGTCTTCTAATCGGTATCATGAGTGTTATCACTTTTGCATGGGCCAGGCCCTGGGGGGTCGCCGGCGGTCTGAGAAACTGGGGGGACTGGTTCTTCGGTATAATGGGCGTTTATAAACAAGCACCGGTTTCTCCGCTGATATCGACAAACTCTATCCTTACCCTGGGATTACTTTGGGGTGCATTTGGATCTGCACTTTTATCCAAACAGTTCGTCATTCGCAAGGCACCCCCTCTGGAACTTTTGAAAGGGATTGTGGGGGGAACACTGATGGGAATCGGTGCGGCAATGGCCGGCGGGTGTAATGTGGGTGGCTTTTTTACATCGGTCAGCGCACTTTCCGCAAGCGGACTTGCTATGATGGTCGGATTGTTGGCCGGAGCCTATTTAGGGCTTCGATATCTATACTGGGAACTGGAACACCTTCCTTCAGGAAGTGGAGGGAGTAGTGCGGCATTAAAAGAAGAAAAAGGGGTTGACTGGTTGAAAATAGAACCCTACTTAGGGACCGTCGTATTTATTGCCGCCATCGTTTGTGCATGGACATACAATAAGGAAGCCTACACACGGGTCGGCGGGTTGCTGCTTTGCGGCGTCGCATTTGGATTTATTATTCAAAGGACTCGTTTTTGTTTTGTCAGGGGATTTCGCGAGCCTTTTATGACCGGTGAAAGCGAAGTGCCAAGGGCAATCGCCATCAGTATCATAATCAGTGTTCTCGGTTTTGCCGCTCTCAAATGGACGGGCGTTCGAGGAGAAAATGTTTATGTCTCCCAGGCGTTCTGGTTTGGAGGACTGGCGGGCGGCGTTATCTTCGGGTTCGGCATGGTGGTGGCGGGCGGCTGTGGAAGCGGTTCGGTCTGGCGGGCTGGAGAGGGACATATCAAACTCATGCTGGCCGTCATCTTTTTTTCGTTGTCCACTTCGTTGTTCAAAGCATGGATTCAAAGTTCTGCAGGTCTCCAGTCATTCATGGGCTACAAAGTTTTTCTGCCGAGATTTATAACCTATAAATGAAGTTTGATCCTGGTAATCGCCATTATGTTTGCATACTATATTATCACCATCTGGAATGAAAAGACGGAAAAATTTGTTGTAGAATTATAACCTAAATCTTGCATGAAAATTAATGCATATCTTTAGGTTTCTTTATTTTATGCTGTTTAAATAAAACCAGATCCGCCCTCTTTTTATCCGGATGGCATATCACATAAGGTTGACAATGCCCATTCATGTCACTATATTTCAGCCAACTATTGACATTAAAAAATTATACAGAAAGGAAACTATTTTATGGCAAAAGATATTCTTGAAGTAGGCGACAGCAGTTTTGAGTCCGAAGTATTGCAATCAGATAAACCTGTATTGGTCGATTTTTGGGCACCCTGGTGTGGACCGTGCAGGGCAATTGCACCCATCGTCGAAGAACTTGCCAAAGATCACGGGCACAAGGTTAAGTTTACAAAATGTAATGTTGATGAAAACCCGACAACCCCCACCAAATACGGTATAAAATCGATTCCTACCCTTATTTTTTTTAAAGATGGAGAAATCCAGGACAAGGTTATCGGTATCGTTGCCAAATCGAGGCTCGAAGAAATGATATCTAAATTTTAGCAGAAAATCTTGCCAAGGATAAATATCGATTGCGAACTTTTTATAATCGGCGGCGGCCGGAAGGGCTTGCCGCCGGTCTTTATGCGGCACGCTCCGGATCAATGGTCTATTTGTTGGGAAAAATGAAACGAATCATTGCTTTAATTCTTATTCCATTGTTTGTGTTCTACGGTTGTGCATGGTTTAAGTCAAAAGAAGAAAAGACGGCTCTGGAGCTGGTCAGCGATGGAATGGATCAATTCAACAACGAGGACTATCAGGAATCCATACAATCCTTTGAAAAACTCAGAGACTGGTACCCTTTCAGCAAGTATGTGATACTTGCTGAACTGAAAATTGCGGATGCGTATTACCATATCAAAAATTATGAAGAAGCTGTAGCAGCATATGAAGCATTTGAAAACCTTCACCCCCGCAATGAAGCCATCCCCTATGTCATTTTTCAAATCGGACTCTGTTATTTTGAGCAGATCGATACCATCGACAGGGATCAAACTCCTGCAAAAAACGCACTCGATACGTTCAGCCGTCTTAAAAAACAGTTTCCTGATGATGGTTATGCTCACAGAGCTAACGAGCACATTAAACAATGTATCAAAAGCCTTGCCGGACACGAATTTTATGTTGGATTATTTTATTTCAAGAACAAGCATTATAAAGCAGCCCTAAGCCGCTTCAAATCGGTACTTTCCAACTTTCCTGATGTCGGGGTTCACCAACAGGCGCTCCAATATGTCACTCTATGTGAAGGATTGATGGCACAAGATCAAAAAAATTAGATAAAATACTTTACATATATACTGAAATATTATAGTAAAATCAGTTCTTGTTTTTAAAAGGAGAAATAACCATGTCCAGAATATGCGAAATTTGCGGCAAAAAGCCCCTTGTCGGCCATAATATAAGCCATGCTCATAATCTAACGAAACGTCGCTTTAATCCAAATCTTCAGAGAGTCAAAACGTTACAAAAAGGAAGGGTTAAAAAGATGGTCGTATGTACCAGTTGTATTAAATCGGGGCATATTGTCAAAGCACCCTAAATCGAAGGGTCTCTTAAATAGGGTATTAACAAATAAAAACAAATATGGATCATCTGTCAATTCTTCTCACAGCCTGAATATGTTTCACCTTTCTAATAGCCGAGAGAACCCTGTTTAAATGGTCGGTGTTTTCGACAGCGATAGTGAACAAACTGTCGACGATTTTACTCTCACGTGTTTCTGTATTCGCACTCAAAATATTGGCCCCATTTTTACTGATATTGGCAGTAATATCAGCTAATAATCCAACTCTATCATAAGAACGAACCAAAATCTCTACAGGGTATGTATCCGCTATATCCACACTCCATTCCACATCTATTTGTCGTTCAGGACTCATTTTCAAAGCATTAACACACCGTGTACGATGGACGGTGACCCCATAACCTCTTGTAATATAACCGATAATAGAATCTCCGGGTACCGGCTGACAGCATTTTCCGAACTTGATCAAAATATCGTCGACTCCTTTTACAATAACACCTGCCTTCGGCTTTTTCTTTCTTACGCGGCCAATGATTTTATCAAGAAAGGATTCGGAATATTCTTTCTCTTCGGGCTTCGGCTCAACCTTTCGAATGATCTGCAAAGGTGTAATTTTTCCGTAACCAACGCTTGCAATCAGATCATCCACATGCTTAAAACCAAAATGCTCCACCACTTTCTCCATCTCTTCTGACTTCAAAAGCGTATTAAAATTCAGGCGGTGTTTTCTAAATGCCTTTTCGCACATCTCCCGTCCGAGGGTAATACTTCGTTCTTTTTCCTGAATTTTGATCCATTGTCTGATCCTGGAACGGGCTTTGACGGTTTTGACAAAATTGAGCCAGTCCTTACTGGGATGACTCTTTTTTGATGTGGATATTTCAATGGTGTCACCGGTTTTTAGTTCATATTGCAAAGGGACGATACGACCATTG
>JAFDCA010000496.1 GCA_019313025.1 Deltaproteobacteria bacterium | reverse complement strand
CGACAATCAATGGAATATTAAAAAAAGTTCGGAAATACTGGGGATAGACCGCTCGACACTCTACAGTAAAATCAAGCGATTCAACCTGAAAAAACCGGATTGACAATTCGAATGGTTGTAAAAGTTTAGTCCTTTGAAACCAATCGATTTCAAAAGAGCTTCAGGTATAATTGAATTTTTGGCTGGAAGCTGTCCGAGTGGATTAGGGATCGTTTTGAAAAAACCATCGCTGATTTAACTTTATGGATAAAAATTTCTGTTAAAGCAAAGGCCTTTATTAATAGCCCGGCCAGGTTATTTCATTATGAGCCCTTATTCACGAGTTCTTGCAGCAAAAATTTAATCATACCTGAAGCGGTAATGTTTTTAAAAAGGCGGCTTTCCGCGTCTAAAAATAAGGTTATCATCAAAATCTTGCAAAAAATCATCATTTCCCCCATCAATAATATCGATGTTTGCAACTACCAACTCCTGGACCAAGAAATACACCGAACATTCGGTTTTCAAACCGAGATAAAATCCTTACTGCAAAATGTCAATTTTGCCTACGATCTAACAAGGGATCAGTATCACTCCACAGCAATTCTCGAAAAACTGGCGAGCATATCGCCTTCTCAGGCCATCAAAGTCGTTGCAATTACCAATGTCGACCTTTTTATTCCGATCCTGACCCATGTTTACGGTGAGGCCCAGCTTGCCGGGAAAGCATGCATTGTATCGACTTTTCGGCTTCAAGAAGGTCTTTCCATTACAACCATCGAAAAAGAGTTTGAAAATCGGGTGGTCAAAGAGGTCCTTCATGAACTGGGCCATACCTTTGACCTGCGCCACTGCCGTGATAAATCCTGCATCATGCATTACTGTCGAAGCATCAGGGATGTGGATCGGAAATCAGATCAGCTCTGTCGATACTGTAAGATTCTATTGGGGGATGAATTGAAAAAATTGTAGAAAAAATGAAGTGATGTTTTTCTGATTTTGGGTTTACGACTTTTCCAGATTGGTTAGTGTCCATCTATAACTGAGGATCTTTGTTCCAGATCAAGGTATGCGAAAAAAATAACCACAGGCATATATTGAATATTCCGAGGATTATTTTTTGAGCATAACGCAGAGATTGGGCAAAAAGACCATTTATGGATGGACACTAGTTAGGTGCGCAAAAAAAGTTTGGTCAGCCGTTCCCATCCCAGTTGAGGCAGATTCCCAAAAATATCATCGTTCAATTGGCCGCCGTCTGCTGCAAGGGGGCCGACCGCATCCTCTATCACCTCATACAGGCGGTGGATCTCTTGTGAATAAAACATTTCGGTTTCATCGCCAATCATTAGATTTTTGAGATCCTGTCGAAGGTTGCGGGAATGAATCCTTAAAATCCAGCCTTCGGAATAGGGATCCTTGTTGGCCACGTTTCCTTGCTCTCTCAATTTTGAATTCACCGCTGTAACGACACCGCTGACCGGCGAAAGCAATTTTGCTTCAAACTTGCCGCGGTTCATTAGGATATCAGAACGATTTTGCTGTATCTCCTTGCCCAGCAGAGGAGCTTTAATCTTGTCCAGAGGACCCAGGAGGCGAAGGGCAAAATCATCAATTCCTAGTCTCACTTCGGAGCCTTCCTCCAATTTGGCCCAGCAATGCCCTTGATGAAGATAGTATCCCTGCGGAATTTTGAATCCTTCAATATCCAAAAAATCGACCGGCCTGACAAAGGCATGCACCGTATATTGATCTTGAAAATACTGATCAAATTCACAATTTCCACACCGGTATTCACGGTTACAGGCCCTAAAATCAATACGGCCTTTCATATGGTGAAGACATGGGCGCTGGCTTGCCGGCAGTTCTTTTAATCGATCTTTCCAAAAAACGATTTTGGCTTTCTTCCCCTTTGGGATTTTTCCCTCTTCTCTCAACTTTTTGTTCTGAACCGCAACCTGCCGCATCGTCCTGTCGAAACGACATAGAGAACAATCATAGTCGATGTCACAAAATTTTCGGTGAACCACTCCGGCCTGCATCCATAAACAAGGATGGTTTTGTTCTTTCGATGGATTTTCCCGACCGGTGGTTGACATATTATATTCCCCTTTGTTACAAAGGTATCAGAACGGTTGAGTGGTCAAAATTACCACTCAACCGTTTTAAAAAATCTACATCAAGTTTTGAGAAAGGTTTTGGTTAAATTTTTCCAGCCAAGATCCGGAATATTGCCGAAGATATCCTCTTGCAGGTAACCACCGTCTGCAGCAAGAGGACCGGCAACTTTCTCGATCATGCTTTCCAATTGTTTCACTTCGCTATTTATCCACTCCAAACCCTGTGTGTCGGTCATCAGTTTTTTAGCGGCTTTCTTGATATCCGGCGTACGCACCATGAAAAGCCATCCTTCACCGTAGGGTTCACGGTTGGCAAGTCCCGGGTTTTCCCTTACTTTGGAATTCACCTCTGCAATCACACCATCAACAGGAGAAAGTACATCGGCCAGATTTTCTTTTCTTTTCAAGCCCCAGCCAATTTTGTTCATATCCAGCTCCTTTCCCATTAAAGGAAGATCGAAAGCGTCTGCCTTTCCAAGAAGCTTGAGTGAAAAATCATCCAGACCGATTCGAATATAACCGCCGCTTTCTATTCGAGCCCAGGTATGTCCGTTATGAAAATAGTATCCGATGGGAACATCAAAACCCTTCACATGCTCCATTTCAAAGGGCATGCTTTTTGTTCTGGGACTCATG
>JAFDCA010000495.1 GCA_019313025.1 Deltaproteobacteria bacterium | reverse complement strand
TATCTGTATTGAGCAGAAGGGCATAGCGTCCCTGCATCCTTGAAAACGCTTTATTGTTGGCAGCTGCAAAACCAAGATTTTTGCTGTTTTGAATAAGGTTGACGTCCGGATAAAACCGCTTGACGGCCTCCACGCTACCGTCACTGGAAGCGTTATCGACCACCCATATTTCCATGGAGATATTTTTTGTGGTTTCATAAACGGATGCTAAACAATCGAGCAATAATTTTTTTGTGTTCCAATTGACAATGACAAAAGATACGTCCATTTGATACCCTGCAACGCTTCAAGTTCTGTCTACGAATCGATGTTGACAAGTTCTTTCAAAAAAAATTCATTCATCTCTGAAGCGATCAATTTACAAAAGGCGAAACGCTTACGATATCCCGAGTGTTAAAAAAACGAAGACACAACCTCCATAACTTGTTTCACGGAAATTTCATGCATGCAGTCCGGTCTTTCGCATCGCCTTTTAAAGCATGGGCTGCATGCCATGTCAATCCGAACCACTTTGTTTCCGGACCCGTGAGGACCGGTTCGCCAGGGAGCTGTCGGGCCAAAAAGGGCCACGACAGGTGTTCCTATCGCAGCGGCCAAGTGCATGGGACCGGTATCGGTGGATATCACAAGTGCCGCCTTTTCATACAATGCAGCCAGTTCTATCAAGGAGGTTTTGCCGGAAAGGTTGACTGCCCGTTGATTCATGTTTGACATAATGCCGTCGATAAATAATCGATCCTCTGATGAACCTGTGAAGATGATTTTTATCCCATATCGTGCTATAATTTTGTCCGCCAGCTGGGCAAATCTATCTGCAGGCCACAGCTTTGTTTCCCATTTTGCCATCGGGTTGATGGCGATAAATGGTCTTAATTCACTCATGCCGTAACTTCTCATAAGTTCACCGATCTTTTTATGATCATGATCAAACACCGGTAATTTGTATTCGACATCGTTGCTGGGAATGCCCACAGCATGAAGAAGCATCATCCCCCTATTAAGCGCATGAATCTCCATATCTACTGACGGAATACGTTCGTTTAAAAAAATATAGCTATACTCCATATGTTCGAGACCTTTGTCGAATCCGATTTTTCGCCGGCCTCTGGCAAGGGCGATTAGAATACCGCTTTTCAACAATGCCTGAAAATCGAGGATCATATCATAACGGGTATCTCGCAATGCCTTGATGAAACCATAGACCTCCTTAATCGTGATCAAAAAGGATAAGCCCCGCAGTTCTCTCAACCATCGCTTACGTTTGGATATTATAACGCGATCCAATGCTTCATGGCCTTGAACAAGAGGTGCTGCGTCCTCTTCAACCAGCCATGTGATATTTGCGTTTGGATAATAGTTTCTGACGGCATTCAAAGCGGGCAATGTTTGGATGACATCCCCAATGGCACTCAGCTTTACAATGAGGATATTCACAACATTTCCTTTACAACCTTTAACACCATCTCAACACTGATTTGGTCCATGCAGTTAAGGTGTCCTTCAGGACATTCCGGTCGAAGGCATGGACTGCATTGCAATGGCATTTGAACAATTCGGCTGTTCTGACTCAAGGGTCCTGTGGTGATAGAATTGGTGGAACCGAACACTGCAACCAGCGGAACATTGAGAGCAGCAGCGACGTGCATAAGACCGGAATCATTGGTGATAAAAAGATCGCATTTCTCTATCAAGGCCATGGCTTCACCCAGGCGTGTTCTACCGGAAAGATCAATTGGCTGAAAGCGCATTGTTTGCGATATCTTCTTGCCAAGCTTTATGTCATTGGGCCCCCCAAAAATGATAATCCGGCCTCTTGTTAACTCTTGTATTTTATCGGTCAGACGTGCGTAGCGGTCAAATGGCCATTGTTTTGCAGGCCCATAGGTAGCGCTGGGGTTTATTCCGACCATTTTGTTTTCCAGAGAACAATGCTCCTCCAGCAATATTTTTTCTGCTCGCAGTCGATCCCTTTGATTTAATTTCAGATAAAGCTCTCGATTGTTTTCCTCAATACCGAATCCGCGAACAATGTTCAAATAGTAATCTGTTTGATGTTTCTTTTTGATCTCATTCGTACAAGGAACTGCATGTGTGAGCAGTAATTGACGCATATCCGTGTTATATCCGATACGAATCGGTATACCGGCAAGATATGTAATGAGTGCCGCCTCAAAAGCATTCTGCAAAAGTATGGCTGCATCAAAATGATATTTTTTCAAATCCCTTGCCAAACGAAATTTCCCGAAGAAGCCTTTATGACGCCCCTTGTCGTCATAAATTAACAATCGATCTATATGCTCGCTGTTCTCAAAAACAGGCACCACCCAAGGTTTGGCCAAAAGACTGATGTGGGTGTTTGGAAAGCGCTTCCGAATTGCCCGGATAGCCGGGGTCGTCATGACGGCATCTCCGATCCAGTTCGTGGAACGAATCAGAAGCCGCTGAATATATTTCGGTTTGATTGATGTTTCTCCCAGTTTTTTAAAGCCCCTTATTTCATGATTCGCATCTATGCGTAGAATCTTTATAAACCGTTATCTATCCGCCTGATTCTTTAGGCCAGGGTTGATACGGTTTTGTCTTCCAGCGCTGGTGAACCCAGAACCATTGATCCGGATAACGGCGAATAAATTTTTCGATCACTCTGTTATATTCCTGTGTGTTAATCTCAATATCTTTCTGCCTGTCTCCTGTTTTAACGGTAAAAATTTCCGGCCCAAATTCAGCCCTGAATCCCGACTTTTCGCGAACCATAAAAACCGGAACCACGGGTGCCCCTGTCTTAAGAGCCAAAAGCGCCAATCCTTTGTTGGTGCAAGCCCGATGGCCCATAAAATCGACAAAAACACCTTCATACCAGTCCACATTCTGATCCATCAACAGCACCACTATTTCCCCTCGATGAAGGCTTCTGATGATCGTATGAATCGATCGTTCTTTTGGAATGATTTTTCCTCCAAAACGGGTTCTCAAGTTAAAAATAAAATGATCCAGGGGTTTAAAATCCAGCGGCCGAACCACAATATTGATTGGGAATTTAATCATTACGCCAATAACCGTTAATAGCTCCCAATTTCCGAAATGGGCCGTCAGTGCCAAAACCCCTTTACCCTTTTCATAGGCGTTTTTCATATGACGGAAGCCGTCAATTTTAAAATGTTCGGCAAATTGGCTTTCCTTCAGATGCAAAGACCAGCCGATCTCAAAAAGGCACTTCACCAGATTGATAAACACCTGACGTGCAATTTTTTCTATCTCTTGGGGCTGTTTTTGATGTCCGAAAGCATATGTCAGATTATCCATCGTTATTTTGCGATGTTTTTTAGCAACATCAAATATAATTCTGCCCAACAAATCAGCAATTCTTTGAGCCAACTTTCTTGGAAAAAGACCGATAAGCTTTAATAGATGTTTAAAAGCGCCGATTATGATTTTTTCCGAATACCGCATCATCTAGCTTGCTTAAAGCATTCTCACTTTTCTGATATACTATGTTTGAGTTCTAGAGGGGTTTCTTTTCTAAATCCTTGTGTATTAACAAAATGGATGATCTTTTTTTTAAAGTGAGTGCTGTTTGAGTGGCTTAGGGATTGTTAGAAAGAACAGGCGAATGCCGAAATCACATCTTTAAACGAAATTGCAGATTGTGTGACAAACCTATTTATTTTTCAAAGATTGGATCCTGTTCTTTCTTTACGAGCCCTTGCCACGAGTTTACGCGGTTTAAAAAAAGAGTATCCATGGAGCGACTATTTAAAAAAACTCCCCGACCCATCAGATATTTCGTTCCCACCTCTTGGCATGCTTTAAAAACACATACCAAGATGAATTCATGGCAATAATCAACCCGGGCACACCATCTAAAATGCCAAGTTTCCAAACATAACACTCCAAAAATTTCACAAATGCATGACCCACGCCGGCAAGAACAAATCCGCTGCCCGCCGGAGTTCGTTCCCGGGAATAAACGTCGGAAAATCGATTAATGGTATTTACATGATCCGAAATTCCCCGATAAACGTGGTGAAGAATCGGTTTTGAAAGCTTCTTGACCTTCCCGTCTACATGAAGCTTTTCATGTAGAGCGTCATCGCCCCACCTGCTGCTTCTCCTGCGAACAAGACGTATTTTATAATCAGGATACCATCCGCCGTGTCTAATCCATCGTCCTAAATATTTTGACAATCTGGGCATGGAAAAACCATTTATCTGGGGATCAGCTTTGTTAACCGCCTCGATCATCTCTTCAGCCAATTCTACTGAAACTTCTTCATCAGCATCAAGATTTAAGATCCAATCGGAGCGGATCTGATTCATCGCAAACTGCTTTTGAGGACCAAATCCCGTCCACTCATTAAATACAACCGTTGCTCCCATTTTCCGGCAAAGATCCTGAGTCCCATCGGTACTTCCTGAATCAACGACAAGGATCTCATTGGCAAATTCAACACTTTTTAACAGACGCCCGATTCGATCCGCTTCGTTTTTTGTGATAACTGCGATACCGATGGTTGAATTTCTCATGTTCATGAATCTCTTCCTATGCCCTTGCTGAATTTATAACCCGATTCATTCCGATTTTTAATCCAGTCTTTAATAAAGGAGTTAAATCGTTCTTTATCCGCCCCAAAATCAATTTCAATCCCGATGACAAGTAGATCATGAGGCCAATCGATTTTGTGCACGATACGGACATAGTCCTTTTCAGTGGTAATGAGACACTCCGACATGCTCCTTTTGGCAGCCGACAATATTTCATCAAGATCCCTTTCTGAATACGGATGATGATCCGGAAATTCCATAAAGCCCGACACATTGCATTTAAGGCTTTTGAGGGTCAGTAAAAAATTATGATTATCTGCCAAACCGGAAAAGGCAAAGACAT
>JAFDCA010000494.1 GCA_019313025.1 Deltaproteobacteria bacterium | reverse complement strand
CTCAAGTATCTCAGTGTTTTTTTCAGATCTTGCCCGAGTGTAATAATCAACTTTTGTCTTGGACACCTTTGCCGTTTTGGTGTCCAGATCAAGGATATCCACAAGGCATGTGTCACCTTTATGAAGATAAATCGCTCCGGGATGGGTTTCTTTAAAGGCCCTGAATTCATCGATTTCCCCTTTGTGTCTCCCGGTTTTGCTGCTCACAATATTATAGCGGGTTCCCGTTCCCCTGAGATCCACGTGCCGGTGGGGCGCCAGCCGGCTGGAATAGAATTCAAACCCATCTTCGCTTATTAAAAGCGCACCGCTTTCCTCGAGTAATCGTGCTGCGTTTTCAACATGTTTGTCCAGCATAAAGGGTTCATTGGATTTTAGCGGCATCTCAGCTGCTGCACAGACGATGTGTCTGGACATAATTTCGGTATTGTATGGATTGACCACCGCAGCTTCGGGTTCCCGTTTCAGAAAATGATCAGGATGCCGCATAAAGTATTGATCCAGGGCATCTTCTCCGGCAATCAGCACCAGGGTGGATTCCTGTCCGCTTCGCCCGACTCTGCCGCCACGCTGCCAAGTTGCCACAACCGTTCCGGGATACCCCACCAGCAGGCAGAGGTCCAGATCGCCGATATCGATTCCGAGTTCAAGGGCACTGGTGGATATCACTGCCAAAAGGTCGCCATTGGCAAGTTTTGCTTCGATTTCCCTTCGCTCTTCGGGAAGAAATCCGGCCCGATAGGCACTGATACGCTGTGCATATGGACCGGATTGACTCCCGGCCCAGATGGCGATTAATTCGGTGAGTTTTCTCGACTGGGCATAAACTATCGTGCGCAGTTCCCTATGAAGGGCGGCTTTCAAAAGCATTATGGCGGTCTGCGCCGGGCCCTGAACCGGGTTGATAAAGACAACGTGTTTTTTGCCAACTGGTGCACCGCTTTTTGTGATGGTATCGACCTTAAGACCTGTGAGCTGATGAGCGAGTTGGGCTGGATTGGAGACGGTGGCGGAACAAAAAACAAATGTCGGGTCTGCACCATAATAAGCGCATATTCTTCGAAACCGCCTGAAAACCTGGGCCATGTGCGAACCCATGATTCCACGATATGTATGAACTTCATCCACCACCACCATGTTCAGGCCACTGAAAAAATCTGCCCATTTTTGGTGATGGGGCAACAGCGATAAATGAATCATTTCAGGATTGGTCATCAGAATATTGGGTGGGGCTTCTCTGATTCGTTTTCGATGCCAGGCAGACGTATCTCCGTCATAAATGGCAATTTTTGGCGTTTCCCATTGGCCGCATTTCATGAATGTTTCAAATGAACGAAGCTGATCCTGGGCAAGGGCCTTTAGCGGAAAAATATAAAGGGCCTTTGAATCCGGATTTTTGAGGATATTTTCCATCACAGGAAGATTGTAAATCAGCGTCTTGCCGCTTGCCGTGGGGGTGGCGATCACCACATGGCGTCCGGAACGGATCAAATCAATGGCCTCCACCTGATGTTTGTATAGATCATTTATCCCCGCTGATGTGATGATGTGTTGGATCTTTTGGGGCCACGGATGTTTCGGTTTTGACAAAACAGCGGGGTGATCCGGCAATACGTCATGGTGCACCACCTGATTCCCCAGCCTTTTCGAAGAAATGAGGGATTGGATATAATCTTTTATATCGTATTTTTTATGCATAAATCTTCAAAATCACCTTCAATTTAAGTTTATTGACTTGAAAAATGAAAAATCTGTATATATTATAAGATCAATTTCATATTGCATGCCCCATTTTTCTTTGCAAGAGAAATAAGCAAACCGTTCTTAGCAGATATTTTCTGGATACACACCACAATGAAAAGGATTTAACTGTTCGTTTTTGATAGTATTATAAGCACCATAGGTATCATGATACACCAAATTATCGTATTGATTTTTCTGCTTATTCTGTCCGGTTTTTTCTCCTCTGCGGAAACCGCCCTTTTTTCTATAAGTAGAACAAAAGCAAGACATCTGGCAAAAAATAAACACAAGTCTTACATTCTGATTAAACAGATGAAAGACGACCCCCATCGACTCCTTTCCACGGTTTTGATCGGAAACAACATCGTCAATGTGGGTGCCGCTGCATTGGCAACCTCCGTTACCATTCATTATTTCCCAAATTATGCAGTAGGTCTCGCCACCGGTGTCATGACCTTTCTGATTCTGGTTTTTGGAGAAGTACTGCCAAAGTCCATCGCCACACGAAATAATATTTTGATTGCCAGATTGGCCATATACCCCATATATTGGTTCTCGATTTTTTGTTATCCTGTGGTTATTTTCCTAAATTTTATTCCAAAACTCACCGGAAAAATTAAAAAGACCCCCACCGTTACCGAAGAAGAGTTGATGACCTTTGTTGAGGTCGTTGAAGAAGAAGGGGAAATAAAAGAAGAAGAAAAAGAATTGATCCATAACATTTTTGAGCTCGATGATACCAATGCTTCTGAAATCATGACGCCAAGAGCAGACATGTTCGTCATCGAAGCGGATAAAGAGCTTAACCTGGAAGCCATTGTGGAGTCAGGTTTTACCAGAATTCCGGTGATTGAAGACGATATCGATCATGTTGTCGGCATTATAAATATCAAAGATCTTTTTTTGCATGAAATTACCTCGGCTGAAAAAATCGATGTTCGCAAAATTATGACCCCCCCCTATTTTGTTCCGGAAAACAAAAAACTGGACCAGCTTCTTCATCAGTTCAAAAAAAGAAAACACCATATGGCCATTGTTGTGGATGAGCACGGCGGTGTATCCGGTGTGATCACCCTTGAGGACGCCTTGGAAGAGATTGTGGGTGAAATCAGCGATGAAACCGACAAAGAAGAGCCGCATATCATTAAGCACAAAGCAAAAGAATGGATCGTTCTTGGAAAGTCTGATGTCGACGATGTCAATGAAATCATAGGGATGGAAATTCCGGACTCAAAAGATTATGACACCTTTTCCGGATATGTTTTAAACACTATTGGAAGAATTCCCAAAGAAAAGGAAAACTTCACATTTGGAAATTTTATTGTTACCGTGGAAGAGATGGACGGGAACAGGATAAAGAAATATAGTATCAAGCAACAACCATGAAATTCGATCAGATTCTCAACACCCGAAGATCTGTAAGATCTTTTGATCGGAGACCGGTCAGCCAAAAGGACATCATCTCTATTATCGAAGCAGCACGTCTTGCCCCGTCTGCCTGTAACAGCCAAACCTGGCGTTTCATCTTCGTCACTCAACGAGACATCATTCGAAAAATATGTCATGAGGCCATGCGGCCCGTTATTCCGAACAAGTGGCTCGAACAGGCGCCGCTATTAATTGTGGGATGCTCCCAGTTGGATGTTATTGCAAATCGTGTCGGCACCCGAGTCACCGGTATCGAATATTACCAGATTGATCTTGGTATCGCTATGGAACATATGGTGTTGAAAGCCACGGAACTCGGCCTTGGGACCTGCTGGATCGGTTGGTTTGATGAAACTCACATCAAAGACATTCTGGTAATACCCAAAAAAATTAAGGTTTCCGCATTGCTGGCGGTGGGATATCCAAAAGAAGCACCCGGAAAAAAACGAAAAAGGAAACCTGCGGGAAAAATAGCGTTTTCGGAAAAATGGGGACAACCTTTTACGATGGACGATTTATAATTGAAGGTTTTTGATTGAACGTGAAGCCTCCTCGCCCTAAAGGATGGGGAGGTCTGCCTTGCGGAAGTGCTTCGCAGTGGGGTGCCTGCCGGTCAAATTTCAAGATTATGAACCTGAATTGTAAACAGTTGCGGGCTGTGCTACCTCTTACTCCTTTACTCTTTCCACATATTGCCCGGTCCGGGTATCAATTCGAATAAGTTCTCCCTCTTCAATAAAGGGGGGAACTTGGATCGGATATCCCGTTTCCAGCGTTGCCGGCTTTGTGCTGCCAGAGGCGGTGTCTCCCTTTGCCCAGGGATCTGATTTTTCAATCCTTAGGTCCACAAAAATAGGCAACGATATTTCAATGGGATTCCCTTTAAACAAGAGAACATTGCACACCGTATTTTCTTTCAAGAAATTGATGGCATCGCCCACCTGATCTTTGGTAAGAAAGATCTGGTCATAGGTCGACGTATTCATAAAGCAGTAATTGTCACCGTCTGAATACAAATATTCCATTTCAAGATCTTCCAGGTGAGGTTCATCGAATTTATCGCTGGATCTGAAAGTTCGATCAAACTGAGCACCGGTCAACAGGTTCTTGAGCTTGCACTTATAGTAAGCCTTGCCTTTGCCGGGTTTAAAAAAATCATATTGCACCACCACATAGGGGTCTCCGTCGATTTCGATTTTTAGACCTTTTCTCAAATCACTGCTATGATACATAAGTCGTTACTCCTTTATTGAATGAGTCGGTTCATCTGTGTCCAATCGCTTTCTCCGCCCTGCGGGTCTCATCAACCATATGTTTTACCTTTTCGAGATCTTTTTTGAAGCGTAT
>JAFDCA010000493.1 GCA_019313025.1 Deltaproteobacteria bacterium | reverse complement strand
TGGCGCTTTAGAATATCGTTCAGTAGTTTGATTTTATTTTTTAATTTGAAAAATCTAAAAGATGTTCTCTTTAACGCGCTCTAATTTTCTCAGACAGCTTCCCGACCTAAACGAAATCATCCGGCGGCGTGCGGTAAATTGTGACCGTTATTCATTCAATCGGAACATATTTTTGGCAACTGCTATAACGCTTCTTGAAATACAACAGAACCTTTTCGTCAAGACCTTTGAAAAATGTTCATTTTTATTCAATTTCAAGAAAGACGAAAATTTTAGCCACAGACATACATTGAGTATTTCGAGGATTAAAATTTGAGTCTGACACAGAAATTGGGCAAAAAGGGAGTTTTTTCAAAGGTCTCTTTACTTTGAAAGAGACAAGTCAACCATCCGTTGAACCGCCTTAAATGCGGGCTTCCGTATTTCCTCGGGCACCTTGACTTCTCCTTCCATAAATTCGAGACTCCTGGCAACATCTTCAAGGGAGATTTTTTTCATGTTTTTGCACAACATCTTGGTTGAGGCGGGATAAAACATTTTATCAGGATTGGCTTTTTTCAAGGGATAAATCAACCAGATCTCTGTACCGACGATAAAAGAGGAACGTTTAGACTCTTTTGCATAACGGATCATGCCCGAAGTGCTCCGAATAACATCTGCCAGTTCAAGGACTTCCGGCCGGCATTCAGGATGGGCCATGAAAACAGCATCCGGATATTCCTTTTTGGCACTATGCACATCTAAAGGTTTGAGCCGATCATGGGTGGGGCAATATCCATCCCAGATGTGTACCCTCTTCTTGGTTTTCGAGGCGGTGTAAAGGGCGAGATTCCGGTCGGGTGTCATGAGCACCTCGTCGGCATCCAGGCTGTTAACAACATCAATGGCGTTGGCCGATGTACAGCAAATGGTGGAAAGTGCCTTGACCGCTGCAGTTGAGTTGACATACGTGACAACCGGCATTGCCGGAAGCTTATCAATCATGACCTGAAGGCCTTCTGGCTCAATCATATCGGCCATTAAACATCCGGCATCTTCACGGGGAAGGAGCACTTTCTTTTTCGGGGACAATATCGAAGCGGTTTCCGCCATAAAATGAACCCCGCAAAAAACGATGACTTCGGCATCGGTCTGGGCCGCCTTGATACTCAGCTCTAAAGAATCTCCGCAAAGGTCTGCCAGATCCTGAATTTCCGGGGGCTGATAGTTATGCGAAAGCATGATAGCGTTTCTTTCTTTCAGCAAACTTCTTATCTTTTCTTTCATTCTTCAGTTCCTATTCTATCGAAATCAGCAGAGGACCACGGACGTGAGCCCGTGGGTGAATGCCAAAGCTAAATTTTGCAATAACCGGTTTCAAAACCTTTCGTTCGTCGGCTTGACCATTTTGATAAGTTCTAAGCTTGCTTCGCTAAAATTGAAGAACTCGGGCTTGCGCCCTCAGACAGCTTCAATTTTTACGCTTCGCTTCCCTAAAAACTTTTCTCAAAATGGTCAAAAGGACTTCACTTAAAGGTTTTGAAACCGGTTATAATTCATTTTACACGTGCCACGGGTAAGCCCGTGGGTATCTACTTAATATCCTGTCACAGGCGCCGCCCCAGAAGGACTCTGCCCCGGAGTGAGTACCAGGTAATGATCATTTTAGAAAATTGGAAAAAGGAATTATAAAACAGATAACCACTAGCGGATGCAAACAAACATAAATATTATTATTTTAATTCGTGTTGATCCTTGGTTTCCTTTATCCTCTCTTCTCCGTTCTCTTTCCTCTATTCTCTTTTCTATTTTCTATTTAATAATATTTCTCATTGGTCTTGATGTTCATCAAGATGCAACACCTCCATACCCTCTAAGATTTCAAAACCAAACAAGGAATCATCGATCTTTTGTTTAAGTTGAATGTTGTTAAAGACAATCCGTGTTTCATCACCGTATGAATTATAGGTCAAAATCCTGACAACTTCAAAAGTTTTGCTTGAAATCCACAGGTAGATTTCCACAATATCATAGGTTTTTTCTCTGGGTAAGAGCTTGAGGACAAAAAAATTCTCTTCCGCCTCTTTTTCAATAACCATACTGAATTTTTGTCGTATCATCTCCATATCAGAAAGGAAACTGAATCCTTTGCCGTCTTTAAAAAAAGAAGGGGCTTTACCAATCATTACCTGATTATCTTCAGGTCTAAATACCCACAGCATTTTGCCGTCTGTAATAATCATCTGTCGGTCAGGTGTTTCATATTCCCATCTCATTTTACCGGAACGTTTGAAAAAGGCTCTCCCGGATGCGCTATCTGTTATTTCCATGGCCTTTATTGATGAAGTTTGGGAGAAATTTGCGGAAAAGCCCGGCACAGAATAATGTTTCTCAACCTTTTCAATAACCTCATCCAGGGATAAACGCGACGCGTCAAAGGTAGATGTTGTTTTAGATGACAAATTAGATGCCAATGCCGTCTGTCCATCAAAAAATAAACCCATAAAAAGAAGTAATAAAATTCTTTTAAATTGCATCAACGAATCTCCTCATTTTTCCACTTAATACTTAAGTTACGCATACATATTTTTATGTAAGCTCTTAACATGGTAATATTTTTATCCGACGTTAGCAGTGAAGAATCATCACCATGTGTTTTATGAAAGGCGATATGTTTATGAGCTATCACCATTTTTCGCAGTGACCCAATATTTAGGATGTATTGCACGGTATTTATCAGAATTCAAATATTTCACACATCCTAAAATATTGGGTTACGATGCATTGTCATGGTTCATATCGCCTTGAATAAAATATAGGGTAATGGGCCACCTTTTGTTAGGTTAATCCATCACGCCATATTTTTTAAGCTTTTTGTGAAGGGTTTTTCTGGTAATACCCAGACGTCTTGCCGCCTCGCTTTTATTGCCGGCCACAGATTCCAGCATGCGCAATATAGCAGACTTTTCCACCTCCTCAATGGGTCTGTTGTCTGTGTTGTCAAAATCAGATGGGGCACGAGCTGGTTGTTGTAACAAAGGCTGCAAGATAGAAAAATCCTGAGCATCAAGGTAGTCTGCACGGACCAGTACAACCGCTCTTTCAACTGCATTCATCAGCTCGCGAACATTTCCGGGCCAATCATAGCGAATAAGCAGGTCCATTGCTTTGGGCGTAAATCCTTTTATTTCCTTTTTGTTTTTGTCGGCAAATATTCCTAAAAAATGCTGGGCAAGCAATGGGATGTCGTCTCTTCTCTCTCTAAGCGGCGGAATTTCAAGACTGACAACGTTCAACCGATAATACAGATCCTCCCGAAACAGCCCTTTGTTTTTCAGATCAACAAGATCTTTGTTTGTTGCAGCGATGACACGGACATCCACAGGCACGACTTTTTCACCGCCCACACGGGTTAACTCTCTTTCCTGTAGTACACGCAAAAGCTTAACCTGCATGGTTAAGGGCATTTCACTCACTTCGTCAAGGAAAATACTCCCCTTGTTCGCCTGATAAAAACGCCCTTCTTTTCTTCTGTCGGCACCTGTAAAAGCCCCTTTTTCATGTCCAAAAAGCTCTGATTCAAGAAGTGTTTCAGTAATGGCGGCGCAATTGATTTTCACAAAAGGACCGTCCTTTCTCGGGCTGTTATGATGAATCACTCCGGCAATCAATTCTTTACCTGTTCCAGACTCGCCAGTAATCATCACGGTGGCTTCGGACGGGGCTACATGGGCCACCGTTTCCAAATGGCTTATCATGGCAGGACTTCGACCGATGATATTTTGCATATCAAAATGTTTACCAAGGTTTTCCTTTAAAAGACGATTTTCTTCTTTCAGCCGGGTATGCTCCATCGCCCTTTCGATGGTCAGCCGCAACTTGTCGAAATCGAGAGGTTTTGTGAGATAATCATAAGCACCCTTCTTCAAAGCCTCAATAGCCGTTTCAACTGAAGAATACGCCGTCATAATCGTTACCGGAATGGCGGGATTAAATCCTTTTATCCGCTCAAGTGCTTCGAGCCCTGAAACCTTCAGCATTCTGACATCCATCAAAACCAGATCAAAGGGCTGTTCTTGAACCTTTTCAATGGCGGTTGATCCGTCATCCGCCTCAACAATATCATATCCCCACCCTCCGACAAGGGTTCTTAGCATGGTGCGATGGGCATTATCATCATCAACGACCAACACGGTCTTTCTATTTTTCATTGTTCATCTCTTGTTTCTGCATAAGAAAAAAATATTGTTACGGTTGTTCCTTGCCCTAAGCGACTCTCAATGGTTATTTCTCCTCCATGAGCTTCCATAATATTATGAACGATGGCCAATCCAAGACCGGTACCGGACGCCTTGGTGGTAAAATAGGGATCAAAGATGTGTGAGAGATCGTCTTCCGTAATACCTGTTCCGGTATCTGATACGTTGATGTCTATTCCATTTTTTTTCGAATTTTTGACAAGCGACACCGTCAGGCTTCCGCCATTATTCATGGATTCAATGGCATTTAGGTAAAGATTAAGAAGAACCTGGTTGATTCGGTCCGGATCAACTAAAATCTCGTCTATTTCCGAATCAAAGTCGGTTCTGATGCTTATGTTTGCTTCCGATGCCTGCCTTTCAATCAGTTTGATAGAATCCTTTAAAAACGGATTAATTCGAATCGATTTTTTCGAAACGGTTATGGGCCTGGCAAACTCATGAAGCTGACCCACAACCCTGTTTAACCGGTCAACCTCTTGAATCATGAGGTTTGAGATCTGTTGATTTTCAGGCACATCAGAATATCTTTCTTTGAAATACGTCGCAAAACCCTTTATTGAGCTTAAAGGATTGCGGATTTCATGAGAAACACCTGCTGCCAGTCTGCCCACTGATGCCAGGCGTTGACTCCTTGCAACTTCTTTTCTTAAAGAGCGAACTTCACTGAGATCCTTGAACAGGACCACATATCCAAGAAACATCCCGTCCTCATCATTGAGTAGCGTGGCACTGATCTCCAGGGGAATTACCTCTCCGTCCCGCAAGGTACAATCGATTTCCTTTTCCACAACACCTTTTTCCACATTCAGGTTTTTCAGCAGGTGCCATAGCTCCGCCGGAAGTACTTTTTCAGCATTTTCTCCAATCACTTCAGTGGGCAAAAGTTTTAAAACAGATCCGGCCACATTGTTCAAGGAGGTTATTTTCTGGTTGTCATCGAGTGCAACAAGGCCGATGGGCATATTTGCCACCAGATTGTCTGAAAAAGCCTTTATTCGGGACAGAGACATCCTTGTAACCCGATAACTTTGGGCTAAAAAGAGCAGAATGATACCGGCAAATCCGACCAAAAGAAGGATAATGCCCATTATCACGGCATGTCGGGTATCCGTCCGAATGGCATCCTCGATTGACGTCATGTCAAGTCCCACGAAAATAATCGGATTAGAAGGAGGGATGTCTATTCTTTGATTCATCCCCCGTTGAAACCACATGTGCATCATCATGTGGCCAGGTCCCATGTCCGGTCCTCCTTCCACCGGTGAAAACTTGCTAAAAACCTCAAATATTTTTTTACCGCCAGGGCTGCGGACAATTCGCCACTGAACCGTTTTGAGGTGTGAAATCTTTTTAAGGTTCAATGTGCTTCCATGGTTTTGACCAATATATCTGGGATTATCATGGGCAAGAACGGTTCCGTTTACATCCGTGACCAAAAGGTATCGAATATCGGACTGCTGGGCAGTCTCGGTAAGAAGTTTCTGAAGCTGGAACTCATTCCAGCTCATCCCCATTCCCGTTCGTGTCCCTGCCTCAAACGACCGGATCAATGCTGCACCTTTTTCCAGCAAAAGGCGTGTGCTGTTTTGATTCTGGCGATTTATGTTCTGTATGGTCATAAACGCGAAAATGGGGAATAAAACCACGACCGCGCCAATAAATAACCAGGGGGGCACTCCGGTCCAGAATCGATTATATTTATTTCTACCCGTCATGATAGTCCTCTTGAAGCAAATCCAGTGCCACAAAAGCCAAGGTTAAAAGGCTAAGGTTGGATAGCGAACGTAAAATTGAATTCATCCCGCTCTGCTCCAAGAAACAAGATCTTAGACAAGCAGCGGGGAATTTAATTTTGAAATGGATACTTTATATCCACCGGGTTGATGCTACCCAATCCTATGGATAAATAATATCCACCATATGCCTTAATAGCAAGGCAAAATTGTTACCCACCACCGCTCACTACCATGAAAATTCTAACTTATGAAGAAAAACAATAAACGTTACCGAATTTTTACAATTGGTTGAAGTTATAGCAGTTGCCAAAAATATGTTCCGATTGAATGAATAACGTTCACAATTTACCGCAAGCCGCCGGATGATTTCGTTGAGGTCGGGAAGCTGTCTGAGCAAATTAGAGCGCGTTAAAGAGAACATCTTCGAAGTATTTCAAATTAAAACATAAAATCAAACGACTGAACGATATTCT
>JAFDCA010000492.1 GCA_019313025.1 Deltaproteobacteria bacterium | reverse complement strand
GGAAAATCGCTGCCGAATATTATTTTGTCAATCCCGACAATCTTTTCGGCTATTTTGTATATTTCGGCATCATACAGAAAGGGCGTAGCGGCTGTGTCAAAGTAAACATTTCGAAAACTTTCTTTAACTTCCTTTTTCATAAGACCGAAAAAAAATAACCCGCCGCCCCAGTGGGCCAAGACGATTTTATTTTCGGGAAACCGATTGATCAACCGATAAATTTGAGCCAGTGTAATCTGCGTTTTACCGTGATAGGCATGTCCGACAGGTTCATTGGTGTGAATTAAGACGGGCAGGTCACGCTTGGCGCACATGTCCATGATCGGAGCCAAGCGCTCTATGGCCAGCTCATCTATACCGGTTTGGTAAAACGCTAGCTCGCCGATTCCGGAAATCCCGGCAACTAAACACCGTTCTGCTTCCGCAACGGTTTTTTTAGCGCCGGGTTCGAAACAAGCCAAACCGATAAATCGGTCGGGATATTTTTGAACCGTAGCCATGATATAGTCGTTGTGCAGCTTGAAAACAGCCGGGTTTCTCCAGGGAAACCCGAAGATTACCGATTTGTCCACGGCGTTTTCATCCATGGCGGTTAACAGTTCGGCCGCCCCGACCAGTCTGGATTTGGCGGATTGATATAAAAGTTTGAAGGCCGGTTCGGAATGGAAAAAATTTTCGCGGTTGCCGCGTATATCGGCAGGAAAAATGTGAGTATGAAAATCGATTATCATTGGATAATATTGCTGAAAAATTTTCTCAACTTAAATGTCCTTTAAAAAGATAACGGCCAACCGGGTTTTGCCGGTCGGCCGTTAAGGAGGAGAACAGATGAAGAAATTAATTAGGCTTTATTATTAGGCTGATATTAGGTACTGCAAAAACTTTGCCAACTAACGATTAAAAAGAACAAAATATACATATAGAAATTATTAGCAGAAATTTCGATTAGTTATAATTTTAGCTGTTAAAAACAATGTAGCAGCATATCAGCTTTCAAAGCGCCTGAAACAGCAGTCAGGTTCACAATTATTAACCCTACAGCGTGATTTTCAATAAACCTGTTGTTATTAATACAAATTTAGAATATTGCATAAAGTTCAAAATTTTGAACCCGCGCGTCAGTACTATACGAAAAAACTCATAACTAATTGATAAATTAAATATTTAACAAGGTTTATAGTTTTGAATCCAGGATATAATACACCGAATGAGAGGGCAAAAATTTCCCATATGGATAATAGAAAAAAGGCCAAAAAGGATCCCATGTATCGCTATCTAATCTTGTTTACGATCTGCTCATCTATGGGATTACAAACCTGGCTCGTATTGTTTAACAATTTTGCCGTCGACATGGCCGGACTGGACGGCCATCATATTGGCATGATTCAATCCATTAGAGAGATTCCGGGATTTTTGGCCCTACTGGCAGTTTTTGTGATCATGTTCATCAAAGAACATCGCCTTTCGGCCCTTTCAATTTTATTTCTGGGTCTGGGGGTGGCATTGACCGGACTGTTTCCCTCCTATGCCGGACTGGTTTTAACAACCCTGCTGATGAGTTTTGGTTTCCATTATTATGAAACCACCAATATGTCCCTGACCCTTCAGTATTTTGATGTAAGAACATCTCCCTGGGTATTCGGCAAACAACGCAGTTTTGCAGCGGCCTCCAACATCGTCGTCGGGATTTTAATATATCTTCTGGCATTCTTGCTGGATTTTGCCCAAATTTACCTGCTAATCGGTACTCTGATTGTCGCATCGGCGGTCTGGGGATTAAGGCAGGATCCCGCAGGCAAAGAAATTGTCCCGCAACGCAAAAAAATGTTACTGCGCAAAAAATACTGGCTATTTTACCTCCTGACTTTTATGGCCGGTGCAAGACGCCAAATTTTTATGGCATTCGCCGTGTTGTTGATGGTGGAAAAATTTGAATACTCCGTTCAGAAAATCACCATTCTTTTTATTGTCAACAATATAATTAATTATTATCTGAGCCCAATAATCGGGAAAAGCATAATCCGGTTTGGCGAGAGAAAAGTTTTATCGCTGGAGTATTTCAGCCTGATATTAGTCTTTCTGGCCTATGCCACCACCACCTCCAAACTGCTCGTTGCAGTCCTCTATATTTTAGATCATATTTTTTTCAACTTTGCGATCGCCATCCGAACCTATTTCCAGAAGGTGGGGGATCCCAGAGACATTGCACCGAGTATGGCCGTCGGATTCACCATCAACCACATAGCCGCTGTTTTTTTGCCCGCTATCGGCGGGTTGTTGTGGGTGGTTGATTACCGTATTCCATTTGTGGGCGGTGCCATGCTGAGCCTAATTTCATTGATCGCCGTCCAGATGATACGGACACCCGTCAAAGCTCACGGCTCGTAGGAGGGAAAAAACCTGAAACCTTTTTACTCCCAATCTTTGAACCCAGAACCTCTAAACCCGCCGCCTGCAGGGTGGCTGCACTACTCCCACACCCCGTCGATTGGCACGCCGCATTTCGTGCAATTACCATTTTTAATCCGCATCTTCCCAACTTGAAAACCCCAACGTTCGATGACTGTTTCTCCGCATTTGTAACAAAAAGAATTCTCAGCGGCATTGCCGGGAACATTTCCGGTGTATACATATCTTAAGCCGGCTTTTAAACCGATTTTGCGGGCCGCTGTAAGCGTTTTAACCGGTGTGGGCGGACGGTCGCTCAGTTTGTATGTGGGATGAAAACGGCTGATGTGCCAGGGCGTTTCAACTCCCAGATCTTGCACAATAAATGTAGCCAGTTCTTTTAGCTCGGTCGGATCGTCATTTAAACCCGGTACGATCAGGGTCGTCACTTCCACAAAAATACCATGGGATTTCATCAACGTTAAGGTGGCCTGCACATGCTTGAGTTTTGCGCTGCAGAGTTCTTTGTAATAATTATCAGTGAAGGCTTTTAAATCGACGTTGGCGGCATCAAGATAAGGGCTTATCATCTCCAGC
>JAFDCA010000491.1 GCA_019313025.1 Deltaproteobacteria bacterium | reverse complement strand
TGCTCGTATGTATGGGGCTGAAACAGCCCTTATCGAAAGAGAACCGGAAAAAAATCGGCGTCAGGAAATCACTTGGAAAGCATTCGACGACCAGGCCAATCAGGTGGCCCAGGGTCTTATTACCCGGGGAATTAAAAGAGGAGACCGGGTTGTCCATTTGATGACCAATTGTATCGAGTGGTTGCCTATCTATTTCGGTATCCTTCGCAGCGGTGCCTGGGCCGTTCCTCTTAACTTTCGTTTTGTGGCAAAGACCATCCGGAATTGTGCCCGGATCGCCGAAGCCAAGGCTTTGATTTTTGGTGAAGAATTTATTGAGCGCATTAACGAAGTTAAAGAAGATCTGGATGGTTTCGTTAAGACGTATATCTTTGTCGGCCCGAAGGAACTGACCCCCTCTTATGCAATACCCTATGAAGACTTACTTGAAGCCGCCCCCCCCATCGATCCTGAAATTCAAATTGAGATTACAGATGAAGCAGCGCTGTACTTTACTTCCGGTACCACAGGTACCCCCAAGGCAACCCTTTTGACCCATAGAAATCTTGAATTTTCCTGTTTTTTGGAAAATCTGCATCATCATCAGATCCATGAAGATAACTTCCTATGTATCCCGCCATTGTACCATACCGGCGCAAAAATGCACTGGTTCGGAAATTTCATCGTCGGTGCCAAAAGTGTCATCCTTAAGGGAATCAAACCCAAATGGATCATGGAAGCCGTTTCCGAGGAAAAAGTGACGGTGGTCTGGTTGCTGGTGCCCTGGGCCCTTGATATCCTTTTTGCGATTCAAAGCGGAGAAATGAAACTCAAAGATTACACCTTGGATCAGTGGCGACTGATGCATATTGGTGCTCAACCCGTACCCCCCAGTCTCATTAAGGAATGGAAAAGAATCTTTCCCCATCATCAGTACGATACCAACTATGGTCTGACGGAATGCACCGGCCCGGGATGCGTCCATCTGGGAATGGAAAACATGCACAAGGTCGGCGCCATTGGGCTGCCCGGCTTTGACTGGGAAATCAAAATTGTAGATGACCGACTGAATCCTGTTGCCAAGGGACAACCCGGTGAGTTGATTGTCAAAGGACCCGGTGTCATGAAAGAATATTATAAAAATCCTGAAGCCACACGAGAGACGCTCATCGACGGGTGGCTGTTAACAGGAGACGTCGCCCGGCAGGATGAAGATGGATTTATCTGGCTGGTGGACCGGAAAAAAGACGTTGTCATCACCGGCGGGGAAAACATATATCCCGTTGAAATTGAGGATTTTCTACAGGCACATCCTAAAATTCACGATGTTGCGGTAATTGGCCTTCCCAGTTTGCGGTTGGGGGAAATCGCCACCGCCATTATCCAGGTAAAGGCAGGTGTGGAACTCACCAAAGAAGAAATCGATGCCTTTTGTCAGACGCTTCCCAGATACAAAAGACCCCGAAGGATCATTTTCGATGATGTTCCGCGCAACCCCACCGGAAAGATAGAAAAGCCCAAACTGCGAAAAAAGTATGCAGGAATATCCGAAAGCTTTAAAATATGACTCAATTTAGGGGATGAAAACATGATACTCACCCATAAAGGTCGTAAACCGATCATTGGACACAATGTCTTTATCGCGTCGACAGCCGTGGTCATAGGAGATGTTAACATAAAAGACAACTCCAGCATCTGGTACGGGTCCGTGTTGAGAGGAGATTTAGCGCCGATAACCATCGGCGAAAGCACCAATATCCAGGACAACTGCACCATCCATACAGATTATGATAAACCCGCAGTTATCGGAAACCGTGTTACAGTCGGCCATAATGCGGTTGTCCATGGTTGTATTGTAGAAGACAACTGTCTTATCGGCATTAATAGTGTTGTCCTCAGCGGTGCACGGATCAAAACCGGCGCCGTTGTGGCTGCCGGATCCTTGGTGAAGCAAGGACAGGTGGTGGAACCGTATCATCTTGTAGCGGGCATCCCTGCCGAACTTAAAAAGAAACTTCCAAAAACAACCGTCGAAAAACGCAAACAAACCGCCGAACACTATATCCAACTTGCAAAGGAGCACATGGACATAAAAAAAGCCGGAGATTAGTCCGGCTTTGTTGATTTTCAGAGTTAAACTCGGTGTCTGTTTTAATCAGAGTTCATACTCCCCTTCCATATCAAGTACGAATTCACCGGGCAGGTCACCCGAGGTCACTTTAAACGTACCCTTGCCTTTAATGTTGTCGAGCTTGCCCGTTCCCTTATAGGTCTCCCACTTGCCGGTGGTGAGTTTGCTTTTCCCGTCACGATGACCTTCAAACTTGCTGTAAACCGAGCCGTACTGGAAATTGGTGACCGCATATCCTTCCATATGGCCGCTACCCCCTAAGCGGTCATGGAAATTGACACTGCGGCGGGAAACAAATTCACCGGCAACACCCACTTCATAATGAAGCGGTGTACCTTCCAGCTCAACAAGCATGAGCTGGTGGTCGAACTCGTCATGAACATAAAGAGATTCCCTCCGGGTAACACGCAGTTTATATGTCGCTTTTCGTAACATGCCTATCTCCTTTCGTCGATGATTTATAAAAAAAGCCCGCTATCAAAAGTATAAAAATATTAACCGTAAGTCATTAAATTGTCAACATTGGATTCAAATTTAATAACTGCCCAAAACTTTAAGATAGTCGGTTTTATCGTTTAACAGATCGAGAACCGGTTTAAATGTTTCCGATTCGGAATCCGTCTCGATATCGACATAAAACATATACTCCCATGGCTTTCCATGAATGGGGCGCGACTCCAGTTTCACCATGTTAATACTGTTTTCGGCAAATATTTTCAAAACCTCGTAAAGTGCACCCGGCTGATTTCCGGTAGAGAAAATAAGAGACGATTTGCGACGCGGTCCTTTATCCAATGGATGGGCTCCGATAATGACAAACCGTGTATAGTTTCGAGGATTGGTCTCAATACCTTCCTCAATGACCGTCATTCCGTGAATATCC
>JAFDCA010000490.1 GCA_019313025.1 Deltaproteobacteria bacterium | reverse complement strand
TAAACATCGAGATTGAGAATGATGAGGAAATGGGACCCGTGATGCTCGATAAAATAAAGTCCCAGGGGGTCAGGGAACTGGACGACTCCGCCATGATCATGCGGGTGAAATTCAAAACCATCCCGGGTGAACAATTTGTTGTCCGACGCGAGGTTTTCCGAATGATGAAGGAGGCCTTCGCCGCAAACGGCATTGAGTTTGCCCATCGCAACGTCACCGTCTATCTACCCCAGGACGAAAACCAAGCCACATCCGCTGAAGGGCCGGGAGAAGATAAAGATAGCGCTGCCGCCACCACGGCACCGGATAAGAAACTGTTAGAGGCCGCGGCGGGTGCTGCCGCAGTGGCAATCCAGGCAGAGGAAGATAAGAAAGCAGAGGAAGCAAGGAAATCTAAGCAGTAATCCGTCTCAGCTCCTTGCATGCCGATTGTTTGACTAAATGTGTCGAACAATTTCGATTGGGTTTTGCAATCAATAGGTGTTTTCAGGGTTCAGGGGTTCAGCACAGGGAGGATTATCCCACCTGAACACTGAACACTCGCATTGCCCGAGGCGTCGAAGCAATGATCAACGTTGATTTAAAGTTGAAGTAAATTTCAGATACATAAGCCACTTCGATTCGACTTGACAAGCTCGGCGTATCAATTGTATTAAAAATTGAAGGATATCAACCATTTTAATTTTAGCGTCGATAGCGCTGGTGACAAAACCAATAATCCAACATTGCATCATGCTCTCCGGAGGCCATCATTCCAATCGCACGACCTTGTCGTTAGACGCTAAGGCTCTCGACAGGTTGTGAACGAAGCGAGCAAACTTGGATCTATAGCGGTCTTCAACGATAACGAGGCATGATAGAAATTCGGAAGCTTAAACCGGCTCGGAGCGTTGGCCATTACAAAAGGAGAAAATTATGAAAAAAGACGATCTGACTCAGGTGAAACATATTGGTGCTGCGCGGATGAAATTGCTCAACGATTTAGGAATCAACACCACCCGGCAGCTTTATGAAATGCCGCTGGAAAAACTGGCCCGGATAGAAACCGTCGGCGAGCATTATGCAAAATTAATCAAGGAAGCTGTAAGTGAATCTTATGGGGAATCACCTGAGAAAACAGCCTCCAAGACCGCGTCCGGCAAAGAAAAAGACGCCAAGGAGATCAACCAGAATTTACGAAAACAGATTAAAGTTTTAAAAAAGCAATTAAAACAGGCGAGTGAAAATTTAAAGCCCCTGGGGAAAAAGAAGTATCTGGGATTATATATTGATTTTAAAAAACGATCCAAAACGCTCAAAACCCGCCTTAGCGGGTTGGATCAAATTCGAGGAGACCTTTCCAAAGAGGTTACCGAAAACATCATTAAAAACGCCGATGGGTTGAATACGACCTTGAAAAATTTAGGGGGAAAACCGAAGAAGAAAATATATAAAAAGGTAGCTCAGGAAATTCAATTATTTTCTAAAATTCTCAAAAAGGCCGGCTCCTGAAAGAATGAAAAAACTGCTTTTGCTGGGCGATATTCACGCCAATTATCCGGCCTTAAAAGCGATACAAAAGTATATCAAGCCAGACCGATTTGACCGGATTATCAACACCGGCGACTTCACCGTCTATAGCACTTTTCCCAATGAAACGATCCAATGGTTTCGTGAGAGAAAAAAAACCATATGTATATTAGGCAATACGGATCGGCGTATTTTAAGGATCCTAAAAGGCCAGCAACTAAAAAAACCGAGAAAAAAAGACAAGCGGATCATGTACTTTTGGACATCTGAAAACTTGCTGCCTGAGAACATAAGGCACTTGAAATCTTTACCCAAACAAACAGATTTCACCGTAGGTCCTATTCGCATCGGCGTATTTCATGGAACCTGCGATGATACGGATGAAGAGCTGTTTTCAGATGCTCCTGAAGACCGTTTCCATAAACTGGCGAAGAATTCGCCTTATAAAATTCATATCATGGGCCATTCCCATGTGCCGTATCATAAAGTTGTTGATGGGGTTCATTTCATCAATCCGGGCAGTGTGGGACGTATGTTTGACGGAGACCCACGGACATCTTTTGCAATCCTGAAAATTTCTTCAGGGAAAATAGGCGTAGAACATTTTCGCATCCCGTATCCCGTGAAAGAGGTTGTCAAAAGCCTGAAAAAACACCGCCTGCCGGATATTTATACGAAAATGTTCCTAATTGGGAAAAAATTAAATTAAAGTGGTGTATCTATGACATCCGCGGAACGAAATGAAAATTATACCAGGGCGTTAGAAAAAAAAGGGGCTGGTGCAACGGCTCAGATCAGAGAGGTTGTGCATAAAGTTGAGTCGAAAATCAAACATGCAACTCCCGGCAAACAGGTTCGCAAGGTTCTAAGAGTCCTTAAAAAAAAGGATAAAGAGGAAATCGTCCAGGCGGTATTGGAAAAATATTACGATTCAGAGGAGTTGAAACCCTACCAGGCGGAACTTATCAAAATGCAACGCCATCTGGAGCGGACCGGGAAAAAAATGGTCATCCTTTTCGACGGCCGGGATGCCTCCGGCAAAGGCGGGACCATCCGACGGGTGACACGGTATATGAATGAAAAAAGATATCACAC